>JAKLGS010000049.1 GCA_022710505.1 Patescibacteria group bacterium | reverse complement strand
TACTGGAGCCAAAAAGTGATTTAACAATAAAATCCAGAATTGTTGACAAAGTTGTTCCGGAGCCTCAGAAAACTGTTCAGAAACCTATGAATGAGACTAATCTTCAAAAAGATCAGAAGCCTATTGTCATAGATTTGAATAAAAAAAATCAGACTTTTGATGCTGGAATAACTAACAATCCCGCACCTACTTTTAAATCTGCACCTGCTCCTGAAAATGTCTCTGTTTCTATGCCTACTCCAGCGCCTACACTTACACCTTCACCTGCTCCTACACCTACGCAGGTTATTAATCAAAATAATCAACAGTCTCAACCATCTGCACAAAAACCTAAAAATATCCTCGACAATAAAGTCATTGAGTTAAGGAAAAAGATGTTACAGGACGAGGATAGTTTCTTAGATAACGCTCCATCTGCAAATGAGATTATGGACTCTGTAGAGGAGATGAAAAGAAACAAACCAATGATTAATAACCAGCCGCCGATTCAGAATAATCCAACAATCCAACAATAAAAACTAGATTTGCATCGGCATAATAATATGGATGAAGTCTTTAATCCCGTCCGGTACAAATGTACAGGGTGATAAGTTGCCGTTAGATTTAAATTCAATATTTTCTGATTTCACATTTCCCAAGAAATCTAAAAGATACTTCGAGTTGAATGCAATTTCTACAAGCTCCCCTTCAACTTCAGCATTTAGATTGCTTTCGTGCTGGCCAGTCTCTTCTGAAAGTGATGTGATTTTAATTTTTCCTTCAGGATCAAATCTAACTTTGATAGTACTGTTCCCCTCCTTTGCAAAGATGTCAGTTAACCTAACCGCCTCTGTAAATTCCAAAGTTGAAAAATTTGCTTTGACTACGTGTTCGGTCGGTATTATCTTTTTATAATCAGGATAGTCTCCATCAAGCACTCTAGTGGCAATTAAAGTATCTTCCGCTCTAAACAACCCTAAGTTTTCATCTTGGTTTAATGTAAACTCAATTGGTTCCGAAGAAGTTGAAAATATTTTAGCTACCTCAAGGAGTGTTTTGGCCGGTATTACAACCTTAAAGTCGCTAATCTCACCTTTAATTTTAATATTTTTTTCCGATAATCTAAAACCATCCGTTGATGTTATTGTTAGCTTCTCTTTCGAGTAGTCCATATAAATCCCTGTAAATATTGGTCTGCTGGTATCTACTCCGGAGGCAAAAGCTACAACCCCAACCACACTGTTTAATAATCCGGGATCTATAGATAAACCTTTAGCATTTTTAGGAAAAGACGGTAATTCAGGAAAATCTTTTGCACTGCTTCCGTTAAATTTGGATTTTGTAGATTTTGAATTTACAACGAGTATCTCATCTTTGACAGTTGCGTTAATGGTACCGGGCGACAGATTAGATATAAAATCTTTTAATAATCTTGCCGGAACTGTAATAGAACCTTCCTCTTCAATGGATGCGCCTACATACGTAGTTATTGCGGTTTCTAAATTTGTTGCCGACAGTTTTATTCTTCCCTTATCGGTTTCTATTAAAACATTTGATAAAATAGGCAAAGAACTTTTAGCCGGTATGGCGTGCATTATGGTCTGTAGACCTTTAGAAAGATTTTCCTGCAGGAAAGAAAATTTCATTTTTTATATTTATTCCTTTTTACCTTTATTTAATTTTTTTGGTTTTAATACAACTCTTCTATCCTCTCCTTCGCCCGTGCTTTCCGATTCTATATCATCGTATTCAGAAACTAGAACATGAATTTGTCTTCTCTCCCAGGGACTCATTCTTGGCATCTCCACATCTTTTTGAAAAAACCTGACTTTGTCAATGAAGGTTTTGGCCATGTCCTGAATTTTTTCGGTTTTTCTACTTTTGTAATCATTGATATCTAAAGTAATTAAAGGTTGTATTTGAGTTTCTCTGTATATCATTAACCTTAAAATATTTTGTAATCCATCTAAAGATTGTCCTCTAAAGCCAATTAAAAAATTTAAATCATCCCCTGAAACAGTAACATTAAAATTATTTTCCTCAATTTCTTCGACGGAAAGTTCAGGCTTAATGCCAATATACTGAAAAATTTTATTCATTTTTTTCTTAATTAGTTCTTTTGTATCCATATTAATTAGTAATTAAGGTAAGTTAGCAGAATAACTACGAACTCTTTTTACCAGATTTCAACTTATTAATAAAGGGTTTTAAACCACCCCAGCCTGAGAAGAAATAAGTTTGTCCAATCTGAAACACTGTTGATATGAAGATATAGAGCATAACTCCCGACGGCAAAGTGATACCGAATATGAAAAACATTAAGGGCATGATGTATTGGTTTTGCTTCTGCATCGCTTGCATCATATCGTCTGCCTGTCCGGGTGTTTGTTTTACAGCTTTATTTGAAACTTTTGTGAAAGGAGACATCATTTTTGTGGCAACAAATTGAGCCACTACAGTAAGGATTGTCAGTATCAAATAAGGATCAGGTTTTGTTAAATTTAAATGTAAAAATTTTGTAGCAAGTGCTTCATCGTGTGCAAATTTAAAAGAATCTATATAAATTCTACTGTTTAGAGCCACTAGATCGCTCGCAGTTGTCAAAGTCGTCAAAGACCTGTAAATAGCAATCATTAGAACAAATGTAATTAAGGTTGTTATACAGCCCGCACCGGGGTTAATTCCGTGTTTCTTGAAAAGATCCATCTGAAGCTCGGCTTGTTTTTTCTTATCATATTTGAATTTTTGTTTTATTTTCTCTAATTCAGGTTGAATGTCCCTTTGCTTTTTTGCCATCTTTATAGAAGGCATTGTAGCTGGGATTAGGGCAGCCTTAGCAATTATTGTGAACAAGATTATTGAAACACCGAGGTTGCCGAATATCCTGTACAAAACTATGAGTAGATTAAATATCGGATTTATTAATATTGTATTCCACATAATTATTTAAATATCTTTCTAATTTACTTCACAGGATCGTGCCCACCCTTAGAAAAAGGATTGCATCTTAGTATTCTACCAAATCCCATCAAGCTTCCTTTTAAAACTCCGTATTTTTCAATCGCTTGATAAGTATATTCGGAGCAGGTTGGGGTGTACCTGCACACTTTAAACCCTTTGTTATCAAGAGAAAGATGCTTCTTGTAAAATTTTATTAAATTCAGAGCTAATTTCTTCATATTCGACATTAGTACAGGCAGTTTTGGGATGAATAACTACCCATAAACCTTTATCACTAACTGATTCAAAATTTTTTCTAATTATATCCCTAAATATTCTTTTTATTCTATTTCTTACAACAGCTCTTTTATCAAATTTATTGGAAACCACCACCCCGGCTTTTGTTGGTCCCTCGTAATTTTTTGGCTTAAGAAAATAAATATGAAAATATTTACCTTTGTAATACTTACCGTATTTTCTGGTAACGTTAAATTCAAAATTAGAAGATAGTCTATTTTCCTTTTTAAGCATTAGAAGGTTTAAAGAGCGGTTTATCTTTTATGGTCTACTTTACTTCTCTTCGAGACAACAAGTTTTTTTCTTCCTTTAGCCATTCTTCTTTTAATAACATTTTTACCGCCCGGTGTGGACATTCTTTCCATAAATCCGTGCTTTTTTATTCTTTTTCTTTTTTTAGGCTGCCATGTTCTTTTTGTTTTCGGCATAATTATTACTCCTTAATTACAGGTGGAGTTTATAAGATAATTGCGGTATAGTCAACAATATGAACGAACAAAAACCGTTAATAAAATTTGATGATTTTTCAAAAGTGGACATGAGAATTGGTTATGTAGAGAGTGCCGAGGAAATTGAAGGTTCCGATAAGCTAATAAAAATGCAGGTAGATTTTGGGGATATGGGTAAAAGACAAATACTGGCGGGAATTAAATCTAATTACACTCCTGCAGATTTGGTCGGAAAAAAACTTCCGTTTGTGGTTAATATTGAACCCAGGAAAATTATGGGAAATGAGTCTCAAGGAATGATTTTAGCTGCAGATTTTGAAGATAAGCCTGTAATATTCCATTTAGAAAAAGATGTAAGCAACGGTACTCTAATTAGATAATTAAAATGGTTCTCCGACTTCGAAAATCAAAGAAATATTATACAAAAACATTTGGCTGTTATGCTAATGAAGTTGACTCCGATTATATTGCGGGATTACTTGAGGATTTGGGTTTTTCTGAACTAAAAAAGAAAGGACGTAATGAGACCGAAGAGATTGAATACGCTTTGAAAAATGCCGATATCTTGGTTATAAACTCTTGTTCCGTCAGACAAAAAAGTGAGGATAAAGTTTACGGAATCGGGAAAATGATAAAAAATAATCCTAAAGCCCGGGCTAAAGTGGTGTTAACCGGATGTATGGTCGGAAGTGTCACCGGAGATAGAAAAAGGTTTTCCGAAAAACAATTAAAAATGAAAACAAAGGATTTTGATGGTTATTTCCCTCCATCAGATATTAAAAGTTTTTTAACTGTACTTAGGGAATTAAATTTAATATCAAAAGATTTATTTTTTGATAAAAAAGGTTTGAAAAGACGACAGAGAGACAAGAACCATGCCTACGTAAATGTTTCCTATGGATGTGATAATTTTTGTTCTTATTGCGTTGTACCTTACTCACGAGGTTGTGAGGTTTCCAGAAGTAAAAAAGAAATACTTGAAGAAATAAAGTGCCTTGTAGAAAAAGGTGTTTGTGATTTTACTTTTTGCGGTCAGAACGTTAATTCTTGGGGGTTGAGTATGGAGGAGAAGTTTAAAGTCAGGTCCGCGGGACGCAAAGATACAGATAATAAAAAACAAAGTAAGCTACCTTTTGCTCAATTATTGAGAGAAATTCATAATATCAAAGAAATAAATAATATTGATTTTATTTCATCCAATCCTTTTGATTTCACACAAGATTTAGTTGATGTTTTAAAACTTCCTAAGATTTCCAATTATGTTCACATAGCTGTTCAATCAGGGAACAATAAGATTTTAAAGGCGATGAATAGAAGACATACTTCTGAAGAGTTTGTAAATTTAGTTGAACGGATTAGGAAGGTAAGACCCGGTATTGAAATAGGTACGGATATTATTGTCGGTTTTCCTGGAGAAACCAGAGAGCAATTTATGGATACTGCTAAATTGATTGAAAAAGTAAAGTTTTCTGTCGCTTTTATTTCGATGTATTCTTCAAGAAAAGGTACCTTTGCAGAGATAAACTTAAAAGATGATGTTCCTTTAAAGGAAAAAAAGTGGAGACACATGTATCTAACAAAAGAATGGCGAAAAAACAAACCAAAAGTAAAAAGTAATTATTCACACTCTCGATGGGTCAGTTCTGAATAAAAAAGTATGAGCAAAGATTCAAAAATTTTTATTATCTTAGGTCCTACATCTTCGGGTAAAACATCTATAGCACTTGATTTATGCAAAATATTTGACGGGGAAATTATCTCCGCAGATTCCAGACAGGTGTGTAAGTTTATGGA
>JAKLGS010000048.1 GCA_022710505.1 Patescibacteria group bacterium | reverse complement strand
AGTTTGGTTGCTTATCTCGTGTAGTGTGATCTTAGGAATATATCTACACGCAAGTAACCAAGCTCCATCTTTTTTATTATTTCTTATGTTTATTAAGGGTTAGTTTAGAAATTTTTCTAATTTAATGAATTAGTGTTTTTTCAATAGACTTTATGTAATCCAGAACTTCCTGTGGGGTAGTGCAGATTTTTAAAATGTCTGTCTCACCGCCTCTAACTGTCATATTCTCATCAATTGATTTTAAAATTCCTTCCCAGTGATTTCCAAAAAGTATTATTGGTTTGTTGTTGGGCTCGTGTATATAAGAGTTTTCCCAAGACATGCCGAACTCACTTAACGTTCCAATACTTCCTCTGAAAATTACATGAATATCTGAAGTCTGAAGCATTACTTTTGTTCTGTCGAAATAGTCGAGTGTTTTTACCTCGAGGTCAAACTTGTTCTTCGGGTCTGTTCCTTCAAAATGTCTTTTGGGTTTATTAGGGTGATAAGTTACTGCCAAAACTCCGGCTCCGCCTTCGTGGGCTCCTTCTGTGGAAGCTCTCATAACACCGGGACCACCTCCGTTTACTATTCCGTATCCGTTTTCAGCTAAAATTTTTGCAGTCGCTTTTGCTTGTATGTAAGGTTCGTCCTCTTCGTTCCAAGCGGCGCCGCCTAAAATACAAACCATCAAAGGTCTTTTAACTTTTTCTTCTTTATTCTCCATGGGCCGTTTTCCTTTCTTCCTCAAATAAATTTGAAAATTCAATAAACTTTTGTTTTGGATTTTCAGTATTAAATATTGACGAACCGATGACTACTTTGTCAACCCCTGTTTTTACCACCGAAATAAAATTATCACGGCATACACCGCCATCTAACAGGGTTTCTACTCCGGGGAATTTATTTTTAAAATCTATTATCTTGTCCATTACTTCAGGTAAAAACTCATTTCCTTGTTTTCCCGGGTTTACTCCCATAAATTGTATAACGTCTGTTTTGTCTAAAAATGGTATTAGTAGAGAAGTGTCTTGATCTGTATTGATGGATATTCCTGTTTTATAACCTGAATTTTTAGCGAGTTTGATAAATTCCATAATTTTATTTTTATCTTCTGTCAGTTGAGTAATAAATGTGCTTACATTGCTTATTTTACCTTTACTAAAAATAAAAGATCCATTTAATTTTTTAATATATTTTTTAGGATCATCAACCATAAGGTGAATTATGATTTCTATATCCGTCTTAATGTTTTTAAGTTTATTTAAATCGGTAAATGTTTTTTCTTTTATTAATGTGTTATCCAGTACGTCTATCTGTATTGTTTTGGCAACATCTTTAACAAGATCCACTTTATTGATTATATTTTTTAAATCTTTTTCTAATATTGCAGGTATGATCATATTTCTTCTAATTCTGCTATTTTCTGAATTCTTCTAATGTGTCTATCCTCACCAGAAAAATTGGTTGAAAGCCATGTATGCAGAATCTCAAGAGCCTCCTCTTTAGTTATGTAATCTGCTGGCAAAACCAATACATTTGTCCCGTCGTCGTTTCTTGATGAGGCTGCGTGTTTTGGATTCCAAGAGAGAGCTGCTCTAATCCCATCAAGTTTGTTAGCCGCGATGCTTATACCCACACCGTTCGCACATATAAGTACTCCCATATTTTCAAAATCCTCTTGAATTTTTTCTGCTACAAGTTTTGCAAAATCAGGATAATCATCTTCAGGGTCTGAATCTTTTGGTCCCAAATCAACAATTCCAAGTCCTACAGATACTAAAGATTCAACGAGATATTTTTTTAATTCAAGACCTCTGTGGTCAGAAGATATATAAATCATTTTTTATTGCCTTTGTTTGTAAATATAAATGTTAAAGAAAGGATTATTAAAAGTATAGATATAGTTTGAGCTACATTCAAGGTAAGACTTGGTGATAAATGTGTTGTCCACGGATCTATTCTTAGAAATTCGAGTGAGAATCTTATGACAGAATATCCAAGTAGATATACTGACATAAAAAACCCGCTTTTTAGCTTATTGTGTTTTCTTTTGTATGTTCTATACAAAAAAATAAAAAGAATTAAATTAAGAATTGATTCGTAAATAAAAAGCGGGTGGAATTTTTCATTATTAAAAAACATTAACGGTCGATTTTCCGGATTAATATAAATTCCCCAGGGTAGAGTAGTAGGTTTCCCGAATATCTCGTTATTAAAAAAATTTCCCCATCTTCCTGTAGCTTGTCCCAAAGGCGTCACCACCGATATTATATCCAGCCACGGGAGTATTTTTTTACCTTTTACTTTAAGATAAATTACACCTCCGCCTATTCCTCCTAAAACAGCTCCAAAGATACCCAAACCACCATTCCAGAGAAATAGTATTTCCACAGGATTTTTTATGTAAAAATCAAGATAGTCTAAAACGTGGTATAACCTGGCTCCTATAATACCAAAGATAATTGCCCATAAAGACAGCCCCCACAGAGTATCTTCATCTTTTTTTTCAATAATTCCTTCCGCAGTTTTAATAGATATAAAAATTGCGATGGATATAAGTATTCCGTAAGGGTTTATCACTATACGAAGTAGAGGGCTATGGCTAAAACTATAATTAAACCTACAATGAAAAAGATAACCCCCTCTTTTTTAGGAGTTCCCTTTATAGCCCAAAACCAATCCTTCGTCCTATCCTCGAAAAGTGCTTCTGTAAGTTTGTAAATAGAGTTAGCGAATACAGACATTACAAACGCTTTTATAAAGTATGAAGTATTTGTATATGAAGTAAATACAACGAGAAAGATCAGGACAAACTGAAATATTATACTATTCAAAGATTTGTCTTTTACTTCGTCCTTATGTTCATTAATAAAGGAAATTAAATCACCAAAATCTTTATTCTTTATATAGGCAAATACAGTCTTAGCATATTCAGTGTTGGGTTCAAATATATATGGGTAAAGTATAAATTCTATGTCTAAAAGAAAAGTTCCCAGCAACACACCTACAAAAACCTGTGCAATATCAAGTGGTTTTCTCGCTATACTCATCGCTAAAATTGTTATTCCTAAGGTGATTGAAACTAGCAGGGGGATTTTGTAATAGGTTAATATTTTTTTAATCATTGTTTTAATAATACTTACTTATTGTTCCGACTTCAATCAATTTTTTGGCGATGATTTGTCAGCTTCTTTTTCTGTTTTACCTACTTTTGTTTTAGATTCAGCCACTTTTTCTACCTTGGAATTTTCTGCATTCTCCTTTTGTTTTTCTTTGCGCTCTTTTTTAAGTTGCCCGACTTTCCACATAAATAATCTTCCTTTGGTAGTGGCATTTCTCGAACTTAGGACCGAATCTTTTGCTTCTTCTAAGAGACTTCGATCTTCGGTTTTTGCTAACTTGATGTATAAAGCCCTGTGTTTTTTATCTCCTAAATCTTCTGATAGTTTATTTCCATAGGCTTGAAATTCATGGGAACATCTGTAATCCCTGCTCATTTTTTTGCTATTTATTATGTCAGAGATTGTCTTCATCGCCATTTATATTTTTCCTTTGATTTTTATACATTTTTTCTATCTCAGAAACGTTTGTTGTATCTTCAGGATTTTTGTCGTCTCTGAATTTTATCAATCTTGGAAATCTTAATGCGTAGCCTGCAGTATGAGTGGGAGATACACTAATTTCATCGGCGCCGATCTCAATAACCATTTTTGGAGAAACAAAAACATCGGGGGTAAATATTTTATCCATCTCCACATTTTTAGGCTTGTTCTTCACTTGAATTTGATCACATTTTTTCTTTAAATATTTAAGATCCTCCTCTGTAAGCCCGGTTCCGATCTTTGATACTGTTTTATAAACTTCTTTTTCTTTATCGTAAACACCCACAAGCAACCCACCGATTCCGAATTTTGATCTCACACCCCTTCCGTTATAGTAGCCTAAAATGACACAATCAACGGTATCCGAGAGCAGTTTTTCATCCGCTTTTTTATACTTTATCCAGGAATAAGATCTTGCTCCGGCTTGGTAGGGATCGCCCGGCGTTTTTACTACTATGCCTTCCAGACCTTTTTCTTTGGCCATTTCAAAATACTCTTCCAACTTTTCAAACTCGTCCGTTTCAAGATATTCGTCGGTTTGAATAACGTCTCCCGGTCCGATAATACTATCCAAAAGTTTTCTTCTCTCATGAAGGGGTTTTTCAATCACAGACTCTCCGTTTAAATATAAAATATCAAAAACAAAGTATTTAAACGGAATATTTTTAGCAGTTTCTTTAATGTTGTATTTTCTCTTTCTTTGCATAGTTTCCTGGAAGGGGAGGAACTCTCCAGTTGCTTTGTTGTATCCAATTCCTTCGCCATCTAAAATAACCGAGTTGGCTTTTATCTGCTTTACTGCAGCTTCCACTATATCAGGATATTGGTGCGTAGTTTCCTCAAGATTTCTGGTAAAGGTTCTGACAAGGGAGGTTGCTTTTTCATCTCCAAATAAATTGGATTGGCCTGTTTTATCATTCATATGTTTTTTCTGATAAAAACCCTTTTTAGCAAAATGAAGCTGAACTCTTGTTCCGTCGAACTTGAATTCTGCCCACACCTTGTTAATTCTTTCCATAATTTCCCCTATCCCACTCACCCTTTGGGCTTTTTGCGATAGTATCGGGACTCCAATTTCCATATTTATTGTTTTTATACCCTTAATACCTTCGTCCTTGATTTTTTTAGCTATTAAACCTATGTCGGGGTGAATATTGTATTTAGCTTCAATTTCTTTTGTCAAAGATTTATTTCCAAGATAGTTGGCAAGAGCTGCAATTATTGTTAGTTCGGTAAATCCAAGCCTCATTGTTCCTAAAATTATTCTTGTGATGTGTTTGGCTGACAGAGGGTCAGTTTCTTTCAAAAGTGTTGATATTTTTGTTATTTTACTGTCTTGTGATCCAGTCCCTTCAATCAGGGCAATCTCTAAAAGTTTGGAATGAACTTCTGATATAGAAAAATCGCTGAATTTTTTATCGTTTTTCTTAAATTCAAATATTACATTTCCTAAGTCTCCTGTTTTTCTATACACATCCTGAATTTCTTCAGCCGATATCCTTTTCTGGGGAGTAGAGAAGGTCTGTTCTATAACTTTTAACATCATTTTTTCGGCAATGTTGAATTTTATTTCTTCAAAAGGAGCTTCTACATATCCTGATGCCAAGTATATTGCTTTATCTATCTCATCCACTGAAAGTTTTTTTATCAATTCAGTTAGGATATCCGTCATTTCTAAGCGTTTGGAGGTATCTTCGAGTCTTTGCATGTAGATTGAAAAATCACTGAATTTCATAGGGCTATTATAGTATATATTTTGGATTATTATCTTTTTAAAAAGGTATTCCTTTAGCGGGATTTATTTCAATTCGTACCTTGAAGACTTAGTGCTTCCGAGCTTTTGTATTATGTCCATATCAACCAACACTTTCAAATCTCTAAGTATAGTATCCTCCGAAATATCAGGGAAGAGCGTGGAGAAATCTTTGTTTTGAAGTACTCCGTAATCTTGG
>JAKLGS010000047.1 GCA_022710505.1 Patescibacteria group bacterium | reverse complement strand
GCTTCTCTTGAGCAAGATGTAGACTACGTGGCTTTAAGAAATGAGAATAAATTTGATTTTCTAGAGGGTACTCTGATTAGTTTAGACGGAAGAAAAATACCACCTGAAAAATTCTTGGAACATTTTGATGTGGTGGTAGTTCCTTATTCACAATCCGAAGGATACGTGTTTTCAGATAATCATGGAAATTATGTTTTAGGAGCCTTAGCAAGAATTAATTTAAATAAAGACCAACTTAATCTAAAAACTATAAAAGATACAAAAGAATTTCTATCTGTCTTTCCATCAAAAAATATTTATCACAACAATTTAGCTCAGGCTATTGAAATACTTCACTGTGTCGATGATGCGATAGACATTTTAAAGAATTTAAAAATTGTCGACGAAAAGCCAATTAAAAAACCACTTAAGGCTGGGGTTGGAATTGGTGTAGTAGAAGCTCCCAGAGGCACTCTATATCATAAAGCGGTGATAGACGAAAAGGGGATAGTCGTTGATTACGATGTAATTGTCCCTACTTCTCAAAATCAAATAGCCATAGAGAATGACCTTAAAAAATATTTTAATGAAAACTTAGATAAAGACGAGGAAAAATTAAAATTTGATGCGGAAAGTATAATCAGAGCTTACGACCCCTGCATGTCCTGTGCAACTAACTTCCTTAAGATTGATTGGATCCGTAAATAATCTACATCCTTTGCCACCGGTAAACCTATTATTGTTACTTTTCCCAACTTCCCTATCTTTTTTAAGTATTTAAGTTGGAAACCTAAATCAAAATCGTGTACGGTGGTTCTTTTCTCAAATCCGGTATTTGATATCTCACCATCAGTTATCAGAGTTATTTCTTCTATTCCCTCGATTGTATCCATTATTACAATCTCTTCTCTATCCACAAATGGAAGATCTTGGTTTGGCTTAACATAAATAAAATCACAGTTTTCTATGGTTTTTTTAAATTTTTTGGCAACAAGAATAGCTTTATTATCAAAATCTAAATCCTCGTTTCCGAATATATAAACCTTCATACTTTCTTTTTACATTTGATAAAGACTTTTAGCAATACAGATCGCGAGCAATTTAGATGTTCGCAAACCCAATGTAAATCTAAGATAGGACGTAGACATAGACCTGTAGTATTTGACTGACGAGGTTTTTTAGGCTATAATCCAACAAAGCACTAAAATCACCGCTAAAATTTCAAGCGATGAATACAATCCCATAAATAAGGAGAAAAATGAAAAAATTTTTGATGGTTTTAATCACGATTATGGTCGCTGTATCCTTTTCATTTGGAAATTTTGTGGAAGTAAGAGCTCAAGCACCTTATCCAGAAATCAAGGTCACCTATTTTCAAGCGACCCCACAAGCGCTTCAACCTGAGGTGCGAAACAGTGGTACGCTCTATTTAGAACTTAATCTAAACGGATTCGATTTGGAAGATTTAGACGGAGGTAGAATATCTATTCAAAACAGAGACGGGACTGTTCACAAAATAAGTAACATCTGGTCTTGCCAAGATCAGTTGTGTACTTGGAGTGCTTACATCCCAATAGAGGCAGTTGACATCTGGGTAGATGTTTTAGGGTCAATCGAATGGGAAGGGTGGGGACCTTGGGAGATTGGTTATAACGATGGGTTACGTAAAAAAGAAGATGTCACCCAAGTTACTTTCTCAATCAACGATCCTTTGTACAATGATTGGGAAGGTTTGTACAACCCAACGTGGAATTGGGCAGTTGTTGGGAATCCCGAATGGGCTGCAAACCAATGGTTTGTAAATAACAGAGTTGATATTACAATATTTACAAACTGCTTTGGACACGGTGAATATCATAACGGTCTATTTCAATGGGAAGACGTACCACCCTTTCCAAGCAAGTTTGGAAATGGGGTGTATCGAGAATGGTTAAAAGAACCAATAGCACCAGTTCAGTGGGAAGTAAAAGGAACTACTGGAGATTGGTGGACACAAAGTGGAGAAACATTAGGTCCAGTTTGCTGGAACAGCCTAATTTTTCTACCATTGATAAATAAATAAAATAAATTCAAAAAGGGACACCTAAAGTTCATAAATATATGAACAAGGGTGTCCTTAATTTTTTAAAAACTTCTTACTTAGGCCAAACTCTCTCGCCAGTTTCAGCGTCGGTAATAATAATTGCTCCTGTGGGGCAAGATTGAGCTGCAAGTAAAATGTTAGTCTCTTCGTCAGTTGCTCCGTCTTTTATAACAGCTTTCGACTCTCCGTCTAATTCAAAAACAGCTGGGGAAAAAGCTACACAAGAAGCGGCGCTAATGCAAACATCTCTTAAAACTTTTATTTTGTATCTTCCAATTTGAACTTCCTTTTCTTCCATTTTTAAAGTCCTTTTTAAATTTTCTAACTAATTAAATACTACCCTATCAAGTATATTTTTTAAATAAATCCGTAAGGCTGTCTAATTTTGGTTCTTGGTCAACCAGAGGAATTGCAGAAATCTGAGAATAACCATCTTCTAAAGACGGCTTCTCCTCCTTATAAAAAATACCAACGGGAATTCTCTTCTCCCCAAATTCGTAAGCTTTTTCTAGAGCTTTTATTTTGTTTTTTGGGTCATAGTCTTTTCCAAGATAGTACATATTTTGAAGAAACATTGCGTGTGTGCAAATTTTATTAAAAGTGACACATGGCTGAAGAATGTCTATTACCGCAAAACCTTTATGCTTATTGGCCTCAATAATTAACTCTGTAAGTTTAGGCATATCTCCTGAATAAACCCGAGCGACAAACGTGGCCCCCGAGGCTATTGCTAAAGCTAGGGGGTAGATTGGTTCGTCGGGGTTTCCTGCAGGAGTAGATTTAGTTTTCACACCTTTTCCCGTTGCGGGAGACGTTTGACCGGCAGTTAATGCGTATAAAGCGTTGTCATGCAATAGTACCGTAATATTATGATTTCTTCTCGCGGCATGAATAAAGTGATTACCGCCCTCACCTAAACAATCTCCATCACCAACATGAGCAAAAACATTTAATCTGTTATTTGCCAATTTCAATCCCGAAGCCACCGGAATTGCCCTACCATGTAAACCTTCAAAAGATGTAAGTTTTACAAAATTTAAAATGTGTCCGTGACAACCTATTCCTGCAACCAAAGCCGTGTTGGTATTATCCCAACCCTCTTTTACAGCTGCGTTTTTAAAAGCTGCCCAAATATTAAAGTTTCCACAACCGGGACACCAATTAGGAGTACAAGGGGTTTGCAATTCTTCTAATGTCATATCTTTTTCACTCCCTTCACAGAATTTAATTTCTCTATTATTTCCTCCGGATAAATCACTCTTCCGTCAGACCTTAAATATCTATCTTTAATATCAATCCCTGTTTTTTCTTTTACAATATCTGCTAACTGACCAGTGTAATTACATTCAATATCAACAATATGTTTAGCTTTGGATAAAAACTTAGATAAAAATTCTGCAGGGAAAGGGTTCATCCAAGTAACGTGAACATAATTTACATTTGAAAAACTTTTTATAGCTTCTAAAATACTTCCTTTATTACTCCCCCACGAGAGTATTGTTATATCAGCGTTTTCAGGGCCATAAACTTCAGGGGCGGGCATGTCATTTTTAGAACACGAAGTAAGCTTCTGCATTCTTTTATTCATCATTTTATTTCTCATATCTACTTCTTCTGAAGAATAGCCGTATTCGTCGTGTTCATCAGAATTGGCTATAAAGAAATTCCCAACTCCCGGAATACTTCTGGTGGAAACACCGTCATCTGAAAATTCATACCTTTTATAATCTTCAACTTTTTCTTTTATAAGTTTACCCCTATCAATTTTTATATTTGAAACATCAGGAAACATTACAGTCCTATCATTTTCACAAATATTCTTGTCGATTAAAACTACTGCTGTAGTTTGATACTTATCAGCCAAATCAAAGGCCTTTGCCGTAAGACGGTAAGTCTCTTCAACATCTCCGGGAGCTAAAACTATTCTTGAAAATTCATCCTGATGAGAGTGAAGTATCATTTGAAGATCTCCCTGTCCGCTCCAAGTAGGAAGGCCTGTTGCGGGACCGCCTCTCATTCCCTCAATTATTACCAAAGGTGTTTCAGTAATTCCTGCAAGACCATATGCCTCTGTCATTAAGCAAAAACCACCCCCCGAAGTTGCTGTCATAGAACGAACTCCTGCGTAGGAAGCACCTATTGCCATATTAATTGCGGAAATTTCATCTTCCGGTTGTTTGTAGATGTAACCGAATTTTTCCTGATTGGCGGCCAAGACATGGAGGATATTGTTGATGGGAGACATTGGATATATTGCGGCAAACTGCATACCTGCGGAGATAGCACCTAAAGCGGCCGCCTCATTCCCACTTATAACCATATAAGGTGCGGGAGAGCTAAAAGAATCAATCACGGTCATATATTCGTGAAGGTCATCTTTAAAATTTTCCAAAACATAGTTGTATCCTAAATCAGCGGCTTTTTTGTCAGCCTCAATAATCTTTTCTCCTTTATCACCGTATTCTTCTTCGATTAATTTTTTAAATGTTTCAATATTTCCACCTAAAAGACCGACTGCGGAAGATAAAGCCACAATATTTAAAAATATATTTTTTTCACCGGCTTCAAATGCTAGTTTTTTTAAAGGAATACCGTAAAGTGAAATGTCTTTTGAAACTTTTGAGATATCCATTTTGGAATCTGAATCAAAAATTATTCCTCCCCCGCTTTCAATTTCTGAAAAATGCAGGTCTATTGTCAGTTGATCAAAGGCTATTAAAAGATCTGACTTAACTCTTGGTGCCGTAACTTCTCTTTCTGAAAAATTTACCTGCATAACATTGTGACCACCTCTAATTAAAGACGGGTATTCCGTATTATCACAAATCTGATAACCTGATCTAGCCGCTATTTTTGCCAACATCAAACCTACAGATTTAACACCTGTTCCGGCGGGACCTCCTATTTTTACTGATACCACATCATCTTTATTTACCATATTTTTCCGTATATACCCTTTCCTCCGGGCAACCTCTTTCTATTAAAACTTTTGAAACATCCTCAATCATAAATTTATTCCCACACAAATAAGCGGAACATTTAGAAGCATCTGGGAAATCCTTTTTTACCAATTCAGTTATAAAACCAACGGGCCCGTCCCATTTTGGATCTGGGCTATTTATCGCAATTTCATAAGAAAAGTTTTCGTATTCTTTTTGTAAATCACTGAAATAATCTTTAAAGAAAACATCACAATAATTATTAACCCCAAGATACAATTTTATTTTTCTATCTTTTTTACCTTCCTTTAAAGCACTTTCTAACATAAATTTTAAGGGAGCTGTACCACAGCCTGTAGCAAAGAAAAGCATGTTATCAACATCTTCATCTTGTTTTAATATGAAATTTCCAAAAGGTCCTAAAAAGGTCATCTTGTCCCCAACCTTTAAACTTTCAAAAAACTTAGATCCTGGTCCACCTGGGGTTGAATCAACAAGTAAATTAAACCTATTAGGATTTTTAAAACCAGCAACAGAGTAGCAGTTAACTCTGGAATCTGAAACCTTTACACTTATATATT
>JAKLGS010000046.1 GCA_022710505.1 Patescibacteria group bacterium | reverse complement strand
CTGGCGGAGGGGGAGAGATTCGGTCACCGGTTCTCGCCTACTGGCGAGCCCGTCGACCCCGGCTCGGCGCCGTCGCGCCTGCGCCATTCTCATCTCCCCAACACTAATGAAAAAGCGAAAAGTATCTAAAGACACTTTTCGCTTTTCCACTGGCGGAGGGGGAGAGATACCGGAACACTTTGTGTTCCTCAATTCAAGCATAGCCTACGGCTATTTTGCTTGAATATACCGCACTTGCTCGTTTAACGCTCGTAAACTCGCTACTCGCAGTTCTGAATCTCCTACTTCGTAAGAAAATGTCGGAAGTACATAAAGGCACTTCCGACATTTCCTGGCGGAGGGGGAGAGATTCGAACTCTCGATTCTCTTGCGAGAATAGCGGTTTTCAAGACCGCCGCACTAGGCCACTATGCGACCCCTCCATACACAAGGAATACAAGAATTATACATTATGAAAATATTTTGTATTAATATTTGACCAATTCTTCGGGTTTAAACCAAAGATTTATCTCATATTCAGCTTCTTCAACGGTTCCCGAGGCATGTACTAAATTAGAAATAGCCCTTCCGTTCATATTAGCCAAAATAGCAGAATCAAGCGAAAAATCACCCCTTATAGTACCTGGAGCAGCTTTTGTAGGAACTGTACTACCAACTAAGCTTCTAAGCCTTTCTACGGCATTGTAGCCCTCTAAAACAAATGCAAATACAGGTCCCGAGCATAAGTAATCAACATTCCACTTTTTAACTAAATTTCCAATCTCAATAGGATCTTCCGTTCCCATATTTTCCATCAAATCTATGCCGTATTTCTCACAATCTTCTATAGTTCTAGCACCGACATTTTTTTTCCAATCATCGGTATCAGGATAGTGTTTAATACCAAGATCCTCGCTGGGAACCATTATTTTTCCCGCCACTATGCTAAAACCCATTTTTTCGACTCTCTGAACTATATCTCCAACAAGGCCTCTTTTTACTGCATCAGGTTTTAAAACCAGTAATGTTTTTTCTTTTAAATCTTTTTTCATATGTGTAATGTTATACCAAAAAATAGAAACTCAATCTATAAGAATATCTTCCACAGAGTATTCCCCACCCTCATATATCGATAAAACGCTAAATCTTGAGGTTTGAATTGCACTCTGAGGAAGGTCTTTGACTGTACCGGTAATCGCCCCAACCACGTAATGAAACAGACCCTCCCTCTCCGAATCTTCAATTTTACTTGACCTGTGGTGTTCTCCCGCAAAAACCCCCTTAATTCGGCCGTTTTTTCTTATCAAATCAAGCAATTCCTTCCCCTGCTCCCTAACCGATTGCTGTTTTTCTTTCATGTTATAGTCTTGGGGGCTACTTAGCATACTCCCCATGTAAGTGATATCAAAAGGAGGGTTTAAACCCTCTGTAAACAGGGGCTGTGAAAGTACCACAAAATCAACGTTTCCGATATTCTTTTTAATCCAAGCCATCTGGGTCTTAGAAATCTCTGTAAAATTAGGGCTGTTATCAATAAGCATAAATCCTACATCCTTATATTCCATAATATGATAATTTATACCGAAAACCTTATTAAAATTATCGCTGTTTAAACTGTCTGCAATATCGTGATCACCCGGTATGGCGTAGTACTCAACACCAATATCATTAAGTTTTTCTCTTATTTTTTCCAAGGACTCCACGTCACCATAATTAGTAATATCCCCGATTATGAAAAGTTTGGAGCAACCGGAAGATTTAATTTTTTCACCTGCTCTTTCTAAATTCTCCAGGTCTTCGTGGATATCTGAAATTACACAAATTTTAAATAACAAATTCTTATTAAGTGTAATTTGCTGTCCAACCTCACCCCAGGCATCGTCCTCATTGCCCTCATTTTTGAAATTCTCGCTTTTCTTAGTAAATAAAGTAAATAATTTACTCATTTTATCACTTTTTATTATATTATCAGTACTTGATATTTTTGATATTAATATAATAATGGACAATAAAAGTGCGCTTATTACAACTACTGCCAAAATAGAATTGATAAATTTTAAAATTACAGGTTTCTTACTTGAATATTTACGGTAGTCTGCTCTACTCGTATTAGAATACCTATAGGGCTTTCTTCTTGTTGAATATTTTTTGGTTCTTTTTTTAGGCATACTGTTTTTTCACATCTTTTCTACTGCTTTAATCCCTAAAAGTTTTAACCCGTTTTTTATAATTTTCGATGCACCCAATACTAAAAATAATCTAAAATCCCTGGTGTTTTTTTCTGCATTTAAAACCGGGACCTCACCATAAAAAGAATTAAATTTTTGACAATAATCGTATAAATAATTTGCCAAAATATGGGGGGTCATATTGTCAACACATGACATAATAATCTCGGGAAATTTATAAATATCTCTAAGCAATGAAACTTCCCTGTCCGAAAGAACCACTGCCTCAAAATCCTCGGCCTTGTAAGAGACCTCGCTCGCATCGAATCCGGCTTTTTCAATAATCGACATTGCCCTGGCGTATGTGTACATTATGTACGGCCCCGTGTTCCCTTCGAATTTCGTAATATTATTTACATCAAAAACTATATCCTGTTTTGAATCCATCTTTAACATGCCGTATCTATAGGCTCCTAAGGCAATTTTCCTGCTCGTATCCTCAAGGTTAGTAATTTGCTTCATGCTATTTTCAATCTCTTCTTTTTCCAAATTTAAAATCTTATCAAAAACTTCATCCGCCCCAACTACTGTGCCCGCCCTAGAAGACATTGCCCCCTCCGGCAAAGAAACCCATCCGTAGGCCAAATGAAAAAGTCTGTGTGCCCACTTGAATCCTAACAATTCAAGGAACTTAAAAAGCTGTTTAAAATAATCGGTCTGACGTTTATCTACTACGTATATCCTTTTCTCGTAGTTATATTTTTCAAAATTTTCCTTAGCCATTTGGATATCTTGTGTAATGTAAATGGGAGTACCATCACTTCTTAAAAGAACTTTATCTGGAATTCCATATTCTTCCAACTTTGCTACCACCGCCCCAGTCGAATCTTTAATAGCCACGCCTTCTTTTAACGCCAAATCAATTATCTCCTTCCCCGCTCTGGTGTAATTACTTTGATATTCAAGCCTATCAAAAACAACATTTTCATTTTCGTAAGTAGATTTCCAACCCTCGTAAGCCCAACCTGTTATTTTTTTCCAAAGATTTAATGTTTCTTTATCTCTACTCTCCATTTTTTTAAACATATCAGAAAGCTCTGTGTCCAAACCCTGTGGATCTTTTTCATGTTCAACTTCATACATCCTATAAAAATCGCCAACAAAATGATCAGGTTTTTTATCAGGTTCTTTACCTTCACCGTATTTTTTGTACATCAACATAGATTTACAAATGTGGGTACCCCAATCGTTCATGTAGTTCATTCTTATTACGTTGTAACCACTAAATAAAAATAATTCCGAAAGAGAGCTTCCCAAAAAATTATTTCTGGAATGACCTATGTGAAGCGGCTTGTTAGGGTTAGGGGCAGAAAATTCAATAATAATTATCTTCCCTTCACCGCTAATATTAGACCCAAAGGAATCCCCTTTATCCAGTACTTCAGTAATTTGATTTTTTAAAAACAGGTCTGAAAATTTAAAATTTATAAATCCCGGAGAAACAGCCTCGATAGATGAAAAAAGAGGATACTTTCCGTAATTGTTTTCAAAATAAATATCTTTGTGATTTAAATCTTTTGATATTTCTTTGGCGATGTCTAATGGAATTTTTTTAAGTTTTTTAGAAATTACTAAGCTTACACTGGTTGAGTAGTCCCCGAATTTTTCATTTTCCGGATGCTCCAGAGGAACACTATCAACATCCAAATCATAAATATTTTTGATAGATTTTTTTATATTTTCATTTAAAGTAGAGGAGACGTAATCCATAATAAACCCCTGTTTTTCTATATTATCACGAATAAAATTCAAAATCCCTTCTGTAAAATACTCCGAAAAAAAATAACCCGATATTTACCAGCGCTCTACCCAGCGAGGACGTCACCTAACTCTTATTAAAACATCTCCGGACTCATCGGTTCTTAAAACGTTACATCCAATCTCGTTGAGATACTCTACAAGCCCGGGATAGGGGTGGCTAAACTTATTATCTTTACCTACAGATATTACACACATTTTGGGGTCTATCCCAGAATAGAAATACTTATGTAAACTGTACTTGGATCCGTGATGGGGCACCTTCAAAACATCCAAACTGCTATCTGTTAACTCATTTATTTTATTAAAAGACAACCGACCTAAAACTTTCTCGGTAGCATCTCCGGTTAACAAAGCTTCAAATTTTCCGTAATCCACCAGAAATACAAAGGACATATCGTTTAAATCGGGAATTCTATTTTGCAGAAATTTCTTATAAGGCCATAAAAAAATAAAATTAACTTCATCAATTTCAAAAATATCCCCAGCGTACATATTTTTTATATTAAAATTAGATGAAAGTTCCTTAAATAACCTAAAGTCCCTAGAGTCGAAGGAGACGTCGTTAAACATTATGGTACCGATTTTGCACCTCTGCATAATTCTATTTAAACCAACAATGTGATCGTAATGTGGGTGAGTTAGGATAAGAATATCTATATAACAAGAATAAAAAGGTATTCTTTTTGATATTTCGTAATCAGATTCGTAATTGTCTCCCCCATCAACTAGAACTCGCTTACCGTTCGGAGTTGTTATTAAAATAGAATCACCTTGTCCGACATCTAAAATTTCTAGGTTTAAGTATCCATCTCCCGCCGAAGCAACACCTCTAAAAGAAAATAAAAGATAGACTAAAACTACAAGAATTACATCACTTCTCTTCACTTTTTCTCCTTTTTTTATTTATAAAAAAAATTAAAAGAATTACCAAAAAGTAATAGATAATCACGGGCACTATGCCTAATACAAAATTAATACTTGAAAAGCTAAAACGTGAAAAGTAATTTACGACAACAGTGAAAATATTTAAAAAGGGATACATTACAATACTCATTATTTTTGCTACAACACTTGATAAACCGGCAACAAACATAAAAAATGTACCTATTACGGTGGCAATGGGTACAGTCCAAAGAACCAAAGGATTAACTAAAAAACTTATTATGCTAACTCTTCCAAAATAATACGAAACTATAGGGAGTACAAAAACCTGAGCTGAAATTGTTGTTCCCAGATCTTCAATGAAAAAGGCTTCGGTTTTAAATAATTTTCGAAGCCCTTCTACAATACCGTTTCCAAAAACTATTAAACCTAAAGTTGCTAAAAAACTTAACTGAAAACTCACACTTAATAAAAAATATGGCCAAATAATAATCATAACTAAAGCTGTAAATAAAAGAGCAGTAAATCCGTTGATATCCCTGCCATAGTACTTCACCAGAGATACAACACCACCCATTATCCAAGCTCTTATAACTGGGGGTTCAAGACCCGTCATTACTGAATATGAAAAAGTAAACAATTGAGAGATCAGAAGATTACGCATTTTATATTTTGATCCTAAAACACTCATGATTAAACTGGCAACTAAACTAACGTTAAATCCCGATACTACA
>JAKLGS010000045.1 GCA_022710505.1 Patescibacteria group bacterium | reverse complement strand
TCCTAAGGGCTTTAACATTATTTCCAGCATCTTCATGAGGAATTCCCATTGGAATACCTAAACTTAGAGGAAGAGTGTGTTTACAAGTAGGAAAGTTAGGGCAACCCCAAAATTTACGACTTCTACCACTAATAATTCTCATCGGGACTTTACAAAATTCACAGATTGGTGGGTTATTTTTGTGTTTCATAGTTTTTGATTATTCTGCGTGCTTTAACTTTTCCGTCTTCGACATATTCTTCCATTTCAACTGTTGGGGTGCCATCATATGTAATTTCTTTGATTATATCTTGGGACATTTTCTTATATTGAGAAATCCAGTTACCGTCTTTATCAATATCAAACGCCATATCTAGTGACTTTGTTTCAGACTTTTTTGTCCCAACTTTTAATTTTTGTTTTTCAATTAAATCTAGCACATCTTTGAGTCCGACTTTCTTTGGAACAATTTTTTTTGCTTTTCCACCTGACAAGACAGCGTTGAAAAAAGGTGTCAAACAATCAGCATCAGATTTATTACCAATTCCCCATTTCTCAAGAGAAGTCCAATGTAATTCAGACCCCCAAGGGACTGCATAAGAGCCCTTACGGTCAATGTTTATTTGAATTCCTCTACTAGACCCATCATCATACAAAACTCCAAAGGGAATGCACTCCGCAAGGGGAACAAAAGTTATTTCGTAACGAGTCATATTTCCTAGTGAAAGTGAAATGGCGACTGTTTTTCCCTCTTTGAGATAATCGTGTATCCTGTATCCATTTTGAACACAATTTACTACTTGTCCGTATCGGTCTAATTTTAATATCATAATTTGGGAAATTTGTAACTTATAGTGATTTTAGCATCCTGAGGAAGTCTACCACCGATAATTTTTTCATAAATCAACCCTAAATTACCTTTTACCGCACTAGAAAAGAAAAACCCCTTAGAACAGAGTATATCGAGTTGCTCTTGATTAACTTCTTTGGTAATCACCTCACCCAATTCACTCTCGGGATTTTCTTTGAGTCCACTTGGTGTCATATAAGCTTGCCATTCTTTACCCGTCTCTCCAAAGCGATTTTTCTTGCTAAGTAAAGTGCGAGTCCCGTCTTCATTGACAATTAAGTATAAAAGGACATCAACCATATGTTGTAAAGTTAAAAGTCCAGCGATAAGACCTGATTTGGTAGCGTGTCCAATAACGAATAAGATACGGTTTTCTTTCTTGATTTTGGCTATAAGTTCCAACAAGCAATAACGAGTTTGACTAACACTTCCAGCCATACTTTTTAGAGTATTTGAAGTAAGCATTTGAATTGAGTCAATCACAATAACCTTTGGGTTTTCACTATCAATGCTGGCAAATAATTCTTCAAGTTTAATTTCGTCTGACAGATAAATATCAGGGGCATTAGCACTCAATCTATTGGCTCTAGCTTTGATTTGATTGAAGTTTTCCTCACCACTGACATATAAGACCTTGCGTCCTTGTTCGGCAAAATTCTCGGATAGTTGCATTAAAAGTGACGATTTACCACTCCCTGGAACTCCAGCAAATAAGAAAGCAGACCCCTCTACAATCCCCCCACCTAAGAAGTCATCTAGCGAAGCAATTCCAGTAGAAACGCGTGGTGGCATAAAAGCACTGATTTTGTTTAGTTGTTTAATCATCTTAAAGCCTCCTCTTTGGCTATTTCATTATCCTCGTGTAATTTGTCATAGTAATCGCTCATCTCTTTGAGTGAGCCATCGGCTTGAATTTCAAATATATGTGTATAACCGTTAGCGTCATCAACCATAATTTCATTAGGTTTAATCGGTGTATAGCCAAAATACCAATCTGGATAAGTGGATAACTCTTTCTTTAATCTTTTCAAGGCAAATCTAAATTGAGGAGTATCTCCCCCATTTAATGATTTCAAGTAATCTTGTGTTTTTTTATTTATATACATAAGATATTATACTATATTAAACCATAGTTGTCAAGGACTATCTATGAATTATCTTTCGAGTTAAGGTCAATAACTCTTTGGGTAAGTCCTCGATATTATCAACTTTAACCCCATTTGGAAGTGAAATTTGTTTGTCGTCATCTAATAAGCCGTGAATAATAAAGGTGCAGTCGGGTGGCGTAGCATTCAATTCATCTAAGACAACTATGTCCCCCTCAATCATCGCATTTGTAAGAATTCCGTTTTCGTAATAGGTAGTGCCGTTCTTGATTGACTTCGTGCCAATTAGCTCATCTGGTGTAGCATAACCGTGCATGTTGATACGAACATAACCTTGTTTTCTTTTGAAAGCTAAATACTTTACGGCGCTTGTTTTGCCCACGCTGGACTCTCCAAGCAATAAACAGGGTATGTCTTGTGTGATAGCAATTGCCAAAGCCTTTGAGTCCTCAGGTCGAAGAATAATCTCGTGTGCTTGTGTTGGCACTTTATTTGACTTTGAATTGATTATGTCAATATCAATTCCCCCATACTGAAAAGTATTTTTTTTCATCTTAATTTTAATTTATAATTATGCCTCAGCTCTAAAAGCTTTGGCATTGTCTAACTTTTGACTTATCTCAGCCATCTTAGATAAACAAAGGTCTTCGTCTTCTAGCGGTTTAATCCCAGCAGAAGCCATTTTTCCTTTGGTTTCAAGATAACTTTGTAAAATGGTTTTACTAACATTATCCTCTATCTCGACTGTCCCTTTGGTTTCGTCTTTTTCAACTAAAATGCGTTTGTCGTTTCCTCTTATAAGAAACATTTTGGCTTTTGTTTCGCCAGTAGCCACTTCGGTTTGAACCACGATAACTCCCTCATCTTTGTCGGCACACTCCGATGGTAATTTATTTGGGTCTGTCCCCATCCAGCATTCGGAAAGGCTAGTAATAAAATCAATCTTTTCGCCTAGCAAAGCAACTGTTTTGCCTATAAGGCTATACGATAATTGCTTGTGTTCTGTATTAACTGGAAAGGGAAATTCTTTCTTTCCCGAAGTAATTATTACCATAGGCATTGCCTCTTGTGTTTTATCAAAGGCTTTTTTGGCTACATCAACAAAATCGTTAAATTCCATAGCGTTTGAGATAAGCAGTAACCGCCGATTGTAAATATCGTCTATGTCCCCTAGCATTTATCTTGACAGCAGGAAATGTCCCATTATTGTCCCATCGACGCAAGGTTTCTTTGTTTACTCCAAGCATATCGGCGACTTGTTTTAAGGTAAGTAATTTATCTTTTGCTTTCATATTTTTATATTATACTATATTGTAACACCTTTGTCAATGGTTTAATTAACTTTGACCTCACTATCAACCACCAAAATCTCACCATTTTCCCATAGCTCTTGGTATTTCTCGATAGCTTGTTCTTTGCTATCTGCCTCAATGGTTTTACTTTCTAAAAACTCTGTATTTGTGCCACTAACTGTGAACTTCATTTTTTCTCCTTTGGGGAACTATAAGCCCCTGTTGAATTAGTAATTTTTTGCGTTGTCTTAATTCTCTTGTCATTCTAGTCAATTCTTTCCTGTCGTGATATTTTGTCCAATCTCGATTTGCTCTTGCTTGAACTAATCTTTCGGGAAACAAAGTAAATTGAACATATCTTTTGCTACACCCAATAATTCTAGTTATTTCGTGAATTCCTTTGCCCTCGGAATAAAGTCGCCTTATATTTTCTTTGTCCTCATCGGTATATTTGACCCGTTTATCGTAGCAAGTCCCACTAATTTTAGCGTCATTCTCACAATGCCTCCAAAATTTTACCAATCTTGCCATTCTGCCTCCTCACCTAAAATGATATTTTTATTTTTAGTGGTAGCGTAAAAAAATTTCTTTGGTTCTCCCTTCATCAGTTTTTTCAATCCCTTTGGAGCGTCTCCTTGCCACATAACTGTTCTATCCTCATTATAAATCAAAACTTGCGGGCAACTTGCGGTTGTGAATAGTGACATTTGAACTTTGACTATCATTTTTTACCTCCAAATTTCTTTTCGGCAAGGTAATCAACTATCTTGAATATCAACCAGCCCATAAATACTCCACAAGCTAATGAAAGCGCCAAGGCAATAAAAGATGTCACAAAAATCATCTTTCGTCCTCCACAAATTGACACTCAATCAACTCGTAGCCGTCCTCAATATGGTCTTCAAGTGAAATGCTATTTCTCGCCCAACTGCCAATTCTAGCGTCCTCTCCACAAAAATCACCACCGCCTCTGCCGTTACCCTCACATACTAGCAAAGATAATGGGTGAATTTTAGCCCCTGCCCAATCTTTTATTTCTTGTAAGTCATTTAAGTCAACGACAACTTTTTGTGTGTGATTTGTAAGATAGTGATATTTCTTTGGCACTCTTTTAGTAGAGGGGTGAATTTTTTGACCCTCATTTTGAACAATTGAATGTAAGTTTACATCATATCCCTCGGCGGTCTTTGAATAACCTGCCTCGTGGTCGGCGTAATCACCAGCCCAAACTAATCTTTCCTTATACCAACTACCCGTCGGGATAATTAAGTTCTCGACAGCGTTCATCAATTTGTTGCCGATATAACTATGCTCCATTAACTTTAAGCCCTCACCACAAGTAAAAGTCGAACCGTCATCTCTCTTGTGCTTGGTCTTGAAATCGTGTGAATACACATATTGTTTTTTGTCTAGACTGACTGGGTAAAAATACTGTCCCATTATTTTTCCTCCTTAACTGTCAAATTGTCCATAAGAAAACTTTCGGCGTCTGATTGACTATCGTATACAGTATCATTGTAAAATTTTTCTTCTGCCTCTTGTTCGTCTTTTGCTTTAATAGTTTCCTCATAATGTAGGACTATTTTATATTTTTTCATTTTAATTTTTCCTTTTTATTTTAATTTATAATTATACTATATTATACCATACTTAACAATGCTTGTCAAGGTTTTGATACTAACTCAATAACTATTTCTTTTAACCTATCAACTATTTTTTCGCCGTCTAGCAACTCAAAATCTACTTCATTCTCACTATCCTCTCGACTGCCGTCATCTAGCATAGGACAAAACATCAAAATCCCGTTTGTCAATTTATAGTAACTGCCAAACTCTTTGTATAGATACCAGTTTATATTTGTTTTAGTTATCAATTTCATTTCTGATATCCTCTAAATCTTTAATAATATCGGAAAAGTTTTCGGGTTCTCCGTTTTCTATTTCGTTTTTATCCCGTCTCAGTGACATATCGCCATAATTTTTAAGTATCCACTCTAAAAAGAATATGTTAGAAGCTAACCTAGTTTCTAGCAATTTCAAATCTTCTTTATTCATTTTTATCCTCCAAGGCATTGCCTAGTGCTATTCTAGTAACTTCATACCACTCTAAACCACTCTCCCACCCCTTTACCACACTCTCTATAACCTCTTTGGTGATAAGTTTTTCGTCAATTCCCATATCTTTGGCTACTGCTAAAATATCATCAGTCTGTAATTGATATAAGATTTTATTTGTCATTTTTGTAATTTAATTGATAACTCAAACTCATCGATTGATTTTTGGGTATCAATTAGTATGTCGGCTAATTCGTTTACATCTTCGCCGAAACAAAATTGACTATCCCAAATTATTGTTTTGCCTATTTTGCTGTAATACTCTACTTCAAGCCAATAATCGCCATTATCTCCTCTGTCATAAATACCAAAATTTATTAAACCTTCACCTTCCAATCTATTTGATATTCTAGCGACATCTATGTCTTCTAAATCT
>JAKLGS010000044.1 GCA_022710505.1 Patescibacteria group bacterium | reverse complement strand
AAACTGCTCATGTCCTTTGGTTTAAGGACATTAATAAAAATGATATTCCTTTGGTAGGTGGTAAGGGTGCAAATTTAGGAGAGATGGTAAAAGCCGGTATTCCCGTCCCCGATGGTTTTGTGGTAACTGCCAAAGCTTACTTTGATTTCATAAACTCGACTTCCATAAAGAAAAAAATTATGACGGAACTCTCAGGTTTAGACGTTGACGATTCAGATAAACTTATAGAGGCTTCCGATAAAATAAAAACTGCGATACTGCAGGCAGATATGCCAAAGGAATTGATAGAAGAGATTAAAAACTTTTATTTGGAGCTATCCGGGGAAAATGATAAATACGTTGCAGTAAGGTCATCTGCTACGGCGGAAGATCTGCCCGAGGCTTCTTTTGCGGGACAACAGGAATCGTTTTTAGAAATAAAAGGGTGGAAAAGTGTTGTTTCTCATGTACAGAAATGCTGGGCTTCGCTGTTCACAGCCAGAGCAATATTTTATAGAGAGGAAAATAAATTCTCTCACTTAAAAGTGGGTATTGCAGTTCCGGTACAACTCATGTGTCAATCTGATGTTTCCGGAATAATGTTTACGGTTAACCCTGTCACAAATAATCAGGATGAGGTTTCTGTTGAAGCTGCTTACGGTCTTGGTCAGCCCATTGTTTCAGGTGAAATTACGCCAGATCAATATGTAGTTAGTAAAAAATCTAAAAAAATTACTACCAGGACTGTAGTGTCTCAAGATTGGCAGCTTACCATAGAAGGAAAAACTAATATTTCAGCAAAATATAAGAAAAAACAAAAACTTTCTAATAATCAAATTGTTGAGTTAGCTAAAATTGGTATGAAGATTGAAGAGCATTACGGAAGACCTCAAGATATTGAATACGGAATTGAAAAAGGAAGAATTTTAATAGTTCAATCTAGACCTGTTACAACCTTGGTTCAAAAAACCCAGAATGTTGTGGTCGAGGAAGGTAAGGGTTCGAAAGTTTTGTTGGAGGGTCTCGCAGCATCTCCGGGAGTATTTTCCGGAGAAGTGCAGATAATAAAAAACCCTAAAGAAATTTCAAAAGTTAAAGAGGGTGACATTCTTGTTGCTGAAATGACTAATCCGGATTTTGTTCCCGCAATGAAAAGAGCAGGAGCTATTGTAACTGACTTAGGGGGTAGAACCAGCCATGCGGCTATAGTAAGCAGAGAGTTAGGCGTTCCTGCAGTTGTAGGTACTTTAAATGCTACAAAAATGCTTTCAAACGGTGAGATTATTACTGTAGACGGAGCTTCTGGAAAAATTTATGAAGGTGATATTACAAAAGTAGTCCAGGAAACTAAGAAATCCTCTGTCGATTTGAGTAAAATAAAAACAGCCACAAAAATATACGTTAATTTAGCAGAACCGGAGTTAGCTTCAGAAATGGCTTCTAGAAATACAGACGGAATTGGTCTTTTAAGAGCTGAATTTATCATTGCAAATATAGGCACTCACCCTAAGAAGTTTATAAAAGAAGGGAAAAAGAAAGAATTTATACTGAAATTAGCAGAAGGTCTTGAAAAGTTTGCCGATGCGTTCAATCCAAGACCGGTTGTGTACAGATTTACCGATTTTAAGAGTAACGAATATGCCGGTTTAAAGGGTGGGGCGGAGTTTGAAACAGATGAGCCAAATCCAATGATTGGTTATAGAGGAGTTTCAAGATATATAAAGGATTTAGATGTATTTGAAATGGAGCTGGAAGCTATAAAAATCGTTAGAAATAAAAAAGGATTGAAAAACCTTTGGGTGATGATGCCTTTTGTAAGAACTGTAGAACAGTTAAGGGAAGTAAAAAAGATTGTTTCAGCTTCAGGTTTAAGAAGAAGCGGGTCATTTAAATTTTGGATGATGGTTGAAATTCCTTCTAACGTAATTTTACTTGATGACTTTATTGACGAAGGGATAGACGGTGTATCCATTGGTACAAATGATTTAACGATGTTAACTTTAGGTGTAGATAGAGATAATGAAAAAGTTGCTGATACATACAATGAGATGGACCCCGCAGTGTTAAAATCTTTGGAAAAAATTGTTACTACCTGTCGAAAAAGAGATATCACGTGTTCCGTCTGTGGACAAGCTCCCTCAGTATTTCCGGAATTAGTGGAGATGATGGTGGAATGGGGTATGACCTCGGTTTCTATTAGCCCTGATGTGATAGAAAAAACTAGAGAGATAGTTTATGAAGCCGAGAAGAAAGTACTTAATAAAAAGAAAAAGTAATTAAAAGGTAAAATGCGTAAAATTGAGAATATTAGAAGTCAAAAGATATTAGATTCCAGAGGGAATTGGACTCTTGAAACCAAGGTGACTCTAGATGATGGTTCCGTGGGTGTGCAGCCCGTTCCTTCGGGTGCTTCAGTTGGGGAAAACGAGGCTGTGTATATAGATGTAGAAAAGGCAGCCGATTTTGTTTCAACAACCATCAATGACGTTCTGGTAGGTAAAGATCCCTCTAACCAAAAAAGTATTGATGAAAATCTTATTAAAATGGATGGTACTTCAAATAAAAGTAGGTTGGGGGCTAATAGTATTTTGTCTGTTTCGTTAGCGTGCGCAAAATCGGCTGCTGTATCGGCTGGTTTAGAACTCTACCAATATTTAAGTCTAATGTATTCGGGAAAGCAAAAACTCAACGGAGATTTAAAATTTCCCACTCCTATTTTTAATATTATTAACGGTGGAGAACATGCAAAAAATAAACTTTCTTTTCAAGAATTTATGGTGATACCAGCTTTGAATACTCCTTACAATAAAGCTCTACAAATGGGAGCAAGTATATATAAAGATCTTAAAAAGATTTTGTTAAAAGACGATTTTGAAACAGGTGTTGGTGACGAGGGTGGTTTTGAACCCAGAGGTTTATCCGCAAGAACTGCCTTGGATTTTCTTGAACAGGCTGCTTCTGTCCAGTTTGACCCCGGTAATGATGTGTTTTTTGGATTAGATATTGCTGCAGGTTCTTTTTATGAAAATGGGAAGTATTGTATTGACGAAGAGAATTTAGAGTTGAGTTCTGACGAGGTAATAAAATACTATCAAGATCTCTTTATGCATTACAAAATTATTTACCTGGAAGATCCTATGTTTGAAAGAGATGAATTTGGTTGGACTAAATTTTATAAACAAAATGCTGGTAAATATTTGGTTGTGGCTGACGATTTAGTAGTAACTAATCCAAAAATATTAGAAAGAGTCGCTAAAGAAAAAATGGCTAATGCGGTGATAGTTAAACCCAATCAAATAGGTACATTGACCGAAACATTGGATTTTATAAAGTTAGCTCGAAAATCAAAGATGGATATCGTTATTTCACATAGAAGCGGTGATAACGTTGATTCGTTTATCTCGGACCTTGCAGTAGCGGTAGATGCAGATTTTATGAAATCAGGGGCTCCCGCCAGGGGCGAGAGAGTAGCTAAATACAACAGATTGCTTGAGATTTTCTACGAATTTTAATTATTTTCTAAAAATTACTTCTAGTTAGATATTACGTAAGAAGCGTAATCTTGTCCGAGCGGAGTTTCAAGCTTTGCGGTCGTTTCTTCGTCTAATTTTTCAAAATATTTTCGAAAGCCACGTATAGAATTTCCGTGGCAGGAAATAGCCACCTTAAGATTTTTTCCTGATATCTCTTTGACTAAGTCATCGCAGAATTCCTCAACTCTTTTACATACCATTTCTATACTTTCACCATTCGTCGGGACGAAATCGTAACTTCTTCGGATTTTTAATAACTCTTCAGGGTTGTTTAATTGAATTTCCATCTTACTTTTTCCCGTTAAATCACCATAAGATCTTTCTCTTATTCTTTCATCAGTTTCAATTTTCATATTTTTAGCACTTTGGTTTTGTGACATTGCTATTTCCATTGTCTGTACAGCTCTGTTTTGAGGTGATGATATAAGCCTGTCGAATTTTATTTCCTTAATCTTTTCAGAAAGTATTTTAGCTTGTTTTTTTCCTTCTTCTGTAAGTTTTGCGTCTCTATTACCACTGAAAATAAAGTTTGCGTTATCATCGGTTTGACCGTGTCTAAAAATATAGATAGTTGAAAATTCTTCTGATTCATCTTTTGGGAGCTCATCTACTGTTTTGTAATTTAAGAGATCTTTAGCTTGTTTTATTTTATTTTCACTAGACCCGTTTTCATTATTAGAAAATATTTGTTTTCTTTTTTTGTATCCCCATAAAAGTGCAAATCCAATCAAAGAGACAACAATTATTTCTCCAACGGTTTCGGATTTATTTAACCCCCTCATTACTTCTTCAGATGCTGCAAGACCGGCATATCCGAGATATAAATAACACAGGTTTCTAATAATAGTTCCCAAAAATGTAGTGATTAGAAACGTCTTCATTTTAATTTTTATCAATCCTGAAGTAATTGAAATTGGTGAGCTCGGAAATATTGGGACTGATCTAAGGGTGAACAATACCAACCAATCTTTTTTTCCACCGTTAAAGTATTTTCCGATTCTCTCGACATCGTTGGAAGTTATTCCAACAAATTTACCTATTTTTGATGTGAATACATCCTCGAGCTTGTCAGTTATTTTATACAAAAGCCAACCTCCAAAAGTTTTGCTTAATGAGGCAAGAACGGCTATGAAAAGAATATACGATAGAGGGTTATTTTGAGCTTTTGTAATGGTTCCCGCTGTTGTAAGAACGAAAGGAGATGGGATGGGGGCAATTACTTCTTCTAGAAAAGTACCGACAACAGTAAACACCTCAAGTGGAACGTATTGAGCTAATTTTTCTAAATATGTAATTATGGGTGCAATTAAGCTGGTCATACAACCCATAAATTCTACATCACAGAGGGTATCTACACAAATTATTTAAGAATTTTAAAGAGGGTGTTTTTTCCCAAGACTCAATAATTTTAATTTTTATATCTTCTAACTATTCCTGTTACAACTCCCTGAATTTTAACCTGATTTGCTTCAACAATAATTGGCTCCATTTCATCATTTGCAGGTTGAAGCCTTATTTTATCGTCTTTTTCTTTGTAGAATTTCTTTAGGGTAGCAAAACCTTCGTCTATCAACGCAACTACAATTTGACCGTTTTCAGCTGTTTCTTGTTGTTTTAAAACGACGTAATCCCCATCCATAATACCTTCGTCTATCATAGATGATCCTTTTACCTGAAGAACAAAACATCTCTTGCTTTTTGAAACCATATCGGGGGAAACCATTACTGTGGTAATTTCGTTTTCAATAGCTTCTATAGGCTCTCCTGCTGCAATATAACCAATTAAAGGAAGTTCTATAGCCGAGAGACTGGCATTTACCGAGTTATCTACTACCTCTATGCCTCTCACTGCTCCATCATATCTTTTTATAATATTTTTCTTTTCTAAAGCTTGAAGATGTTCGTGAACCGTAGCTAACGATGACAATCCCATGGCATCCGCAATTTCCTGGAGAGTGGGGGAATAGCCATTAACTTGAATATACTGTGAGATAAAATCTAAAATTTGTTTCTGCTTTTTATAAATAGTTACGGGACTCATTTTAATCCTTTTAAAAAATAACTACGGTTTTTCTTCGTATTTTTATAATACCGAAAAATAACCGAAGATGTCAAGTGCTTTTTATGATATTATCATTCTATGTTTAAACTCGTATCTCCGTTTAAACCTACGGGCGACCAACCCCAGGCGATAGAAAAATTAACTGAAAATATTCAATCTGGTACTAAGGATCAGGTATTGTTGGGAGTAACCGGTTCCGGGAAGACGTTTGTAATGGCAAATGTTATAAAGAATTTGAATAAACCTGCTTTGATAATTTCCCACAATAAAAC
>JAKLGS010000043.1 GCA_022710505.1 Patescibacteria group bacterium | reverse complement strand
TATATTTGAGATTACGTGCGGATAGAGAAATGTATCTGAACTATCTATAAACGCAAATACACCGGGCCTTAGATTTTTAATAGTATTATATGGAGGTACCTTATTTACTTCGGTTTTATCCATTTTTGCAAAATTAAAGCTATAAGTATTGTTACCAAAAGTTGATGGTCCTGTTAATATTTCAGCAAAAACCAGTAGCGAAATGCATACAATTCCAAATTTATCTAAATTCTTAAAATTTTTAAGAAATCTTCTGCTCAACACGTAATTCTTAAACATCTCTAACCCATAAACCGACAGAATATACACCGGGGTAAAAATAAAAACCATAAATGCAGGCACTATTGTGATTCTATTAAAAAAAGGAAGTGAAAATAAGATATTTGATAAAGGATTATACGTATTTATTATAAATCCGAAAATTATTGAACATATCAAAAATACAAATATTTTTTCTATTTTTCTTTTTGAAAATATTGAAAAGATAATGTACACGACACTTAAGAAGAAAAAAGCTATAGCAATAATACCCGGGGTAAATAAAGCGGAACCGAATAGCTGTCTGATGGGAGGAAAATAAGACAAAAAATCTATCATATCAATCTTATTCAATCTCCATCCAGTTACAACTCCGGATATCCTACCGGTACTGTTTCTCATTAGATCTAAGAAGGGTAATATTTTTATAGAAAATAGGAGCATCGATAATAAAGGAATTAAAATGTAGTGTCGTATATCTCTTATAAAATTTTTAGACATAAATAACAAAAACAATAACCAAAAAGCCCATATCGAGATAACAATATTTAAATTCCCTTCAAGAGTAAAGGCCAGAGAAATAGACAACAACGCCAAATCGTGTAACTTACGGTCTCTTAAGTAGATTAAAGTGAAGAACATTATCAATGGAATCCATTTATATGAATATAAATACTCAATTCCTACTCCTGGTGATAACCTCATAGTAACAAAACCATTAAATGTAAAAACTATCGCTCCAAAAAATGAGAGGTAATTATTAAATTTCAATTCTTTAAATAATAATAATGAAAAAAGCGAAGTTAAAAGTAACTGAAAATATATAAACACACCTGCACCTTCATAAACATTTTTAAAAATTAAAAATATAAAGTTGAGTGGAGCAAAATAAGCTGATATGGGATTTGAAAAAGCATCAAAACCACCTCCGAATCTACTGTTCCAAAAAGGAGGTTCAAAATAATTAACTATAGATTCCTTAAAAAAGTGAAAGAAGGGAATCTGGATGTTATTAAAATCTTGAGCTGACAGAGTCTGACTTGTAAATATAAGTTTATTTAAAAATATTAATATCAAGAGAGACATACAAAATGCAGGAATAAGCAACGACTTTAAACTTTTCTTAACTCTGGCAAGTATTAAAACAAGATAAATATTCGGTACAACAAGTATAAATAAAAGTAATAACCGGTTAAGTATTTCTATAATAATTGGTTTCATATTATATTATTAAGCTTGATAAATTATAAAACACTTAGGTACTGTAACCTATTATCAAAGATAAAAAGTATAGGAAATAGGATAAACATGATTTGAGGATAGAATAAACTATTTATAAATTGAGATTCAATTAAAAGACTTATTAAGATGCCGAGTATAACGAGCCATCCTAAATATCTTTTTTTCAATGAATCAATAATAGGAAATAAAAACGCAACAAAATAAATCAAAAAACCAAGAATCCCAGTCGTTGCAAAAACTAAAAGGAGGCTGGAATCAGACCCCGCCCCCGAGTGTATCTCATCTTGATCTGGGGTTAAAAACCCATAGTTCTCTTGTGCGTACCTATAAGTGTTAAAACCGACACCTGTCCAAATGTTATCCTTTATTATTCTAACTGTGTTGCCCCAGGATACGATTCTAAGGGAAGCAGAGTCGGCGGGGTCCGTAGTACCTGAAATCCTTGTTTGAACCCTAGGAATGGCAAAATAAGCCATAAAGGCAGTAAAAAAAGCTACTAATAACAATACTTTAGATCTAAAAACCCCGTATGCTAAGACAACAATTCCCATCATACCCCAAGCACTTCTTGAAAATGTGAGTATCAAACCAATTAAAATAACAATCAAGCAAAAATAGGTATAAAAACCAGTTTTAGAACTTTCCTTTGTACATTTATCGGGAAATATCCTTTCTAACAAAACAGCTAAGCAAATAACAAAGTAGGCTCCTACAAAATTTGGGTCAAAAAAGGTTGAGGCTAAGCGATTTTTATGGGGATCCCAACCAAGGCTCGGGTCTAAAATAGTAAAATCAGGTAAAAGTATCAGTTGAATAAACCCTGCAATGGCAATAAATATTCCGGATAAAATAAAGGCATCTTCAATCCTTTTTTTGCTTAATAATCTTTTGTCCACCATGTTGTATACAACTACACCCGACAGCAGATAAGAAAAATATCGTAATAAATAGAAAAATCCGGTCATTATTTTATCTGTAGAAAACTCTATTGAAGATAGTAAAAGGGAAATACCTGCGGGTAATATAAAAAAAACATACAAATAAGCGTATCTCGGTATTTTAAAGGACTTTTTCAATATTAGAAAATAACAAGTTCCGAATAATGAAAATAAAATAACACTAATGTCAAAAAGATATACACTCACTCCCCCGCTTTTTGATAACACCGATAACTGATTCAAACTTAACAAGAAAAGGGTTATATAAAAGCTAGCTACGAGCATATTTCAACCTCCAAGATTTTCGGGCAAAAATGATCAAAAGTATAAGAACTATAAACTCTGAAAGTACTGTAATCCAAGAAGCACCATAGAAAGAGTATTTTGGAATGAATATGAAGTTCATTATTATATTAAATGAAAAGCTAACAAAATAAATCCATGGAAGATATTTTTGGTATCCTAAGGTAACAATCAACCACGATATTGGAGATGTAAGGTAAAAAATAAACAACCCTCCTGAAAGTATATTTAAAACACCAACAGATTGAACAAATTCCTCGCCACCTAGGATTTTCATAGACAAGGATGAAAAAACAACACCTAGCAAACCTATTATCAACCCCGATCCTGTAAGAAAATACATAACCCGTGCAAATGTTTTTTTCAGTTTCTGTTCCCCCTCAACCATATGGCCAACTAAAACCGGGTAAACAGAATTCATAAAAAATGTAGGCACTACCAGCATAACCTCAAAAACCTTGTAAGGTAGGGCGTAAACAGCCACACTTTCGGTATTATTCAGACCGTAAGATTTAGGTAATTTCAAAAAAGAAAGCATCAGAGCATCTTCTTTAAAGCTCATTTGGCTGAACAAAAACATTATCCCAATGGGAAGTGCCGATAAAATGAGATATTTCCATATTTTTTTATCAAGAGAAAAATCCGGCTTTATGCCCATTTTAGCTAAATAACTCATACTTAAAATAAAGGTTAGCAGCCCGCCTATTACGTAAGAAAAGTTCGCCCACGTAACAGGAAGTTTGAAGTATGAAGAAATTAAAACTAAGACAAGGATGAGAATATAACCTCCGACATAAGCTATGGTTGAGTAATCATATCTTAATTTCACCTGAAAAAAAATATTTGTCGTAGAGAATAAAGATTGAGTGATAAGTAAAAAGAGTCCAAGTCTAATACCGTTTCTTAGATCAGATGTATACGGAAAAAAACTGATACTAAAGGAGATTATTAATATTAAAAACAGGGAAAATAAGAAACGAATTATTAAAATATTTCCTAAATATTTTGCCGCTTTAGACCAATCTTCAGTAATATCTCTTGCTGCAATGGCGTTAATACCAAAATCTACAATCACAAAAAATAGAGCCGGCCAAGATTGCATCAAACTAAATGCTCCGTACCCTTCTCTACCGTAAGACCTTGTAATAATTACCACAGCAAGCATTGTGATAGACATGCTGATTAATTTTCCAAATATCTGATATACAGTATTGCTGGCAATTTTAGTCGCTGTGTTTGATTTTAAATTAAGTTTCATTTGCTACCAGGGCAGTTATAAATATCTACATTATCCGTCATTAAAGCCGGTGGTTTTCCTTTCACTTTTTCGATTTTTTTCAAAACCTCGTATTGAAGATAAGGAACTTTGTCTTTATTAATCCAAGAGAAATGGTCGAATGGAGGGTCGTATCTGATCGTAAACGGCATGACTGCCCTCACTCTATCATCTTTCAACCATACCTCCTCAAAAGCTATTTTATAATATTCCGACACAGTCTCAACTTTCGGAAAGGAAGGGTTATAATTATCACCTTCGGCATGTGCCCACCCCGTTTCGGTTATAAAAACCGGTAGATCTTTTTTAACTCCTAAATCTTCTTTTAAATATTTCAACTCATCCTCGTAAGCTCGGATGCTCCACCTCCCCTTATCGTAAGGATTGCCTGAAAAATTTGGTTGAGGATAAGGATGTGAAGCCCAACCATCTAATTTATCAAATATTCCTGGTACTTTTTCATTCATTTTTCTCATAAACTCAAAAGCGTCAATATTTTGACCGTCGGTTGGAGAACTAATGTTTAAAGCTCCGTTTAACATATAAAAATCAGGGTTAGTTTCCTTAAAGGTTTTAATAGTAAAATCTAAAACCTCGGCGTATTCCTCCGGATCAGCATCACCTACCCAAAACTTATCATCGTTAGGTTCATTATATACACTGATGTAGCGATACTTTATAGGCCAGATAAAGGAATTTAAAAACTCTGCGGCTCTCTTGGTATTTTTTTGATAATGATCTTTATCAAAATTCCATAACTGAATTACAGGAATTAATTTCTTACTAATTAATTGATCAAAAACCCTCCCCCACTTACCTTCATCGTAATCTTTTACATTGTAGGGTATTAAAACGTAACCCCACTCCCCTCCCTTTGAGTTGATTAAATTTTGCGCAATCTCAAAAAAATCTTTTTCTTCAGCATAGATATAAAGCCCGAACTTATTATTTTCTTTCCATAGCGGATCATCTCCAGAATAATAGTAATATTCGATATTTTGTATAGCAGTACACTCTTCTTCCTGTTCCCACCAGTCTTCAGACTTAAAAACAAAATCCATTTCAATATTCTCAATGTCTTTTTCTAACTTCTTTTGCTTTGATGTAACAATGTTTTTATAAAAAAGGTAAGACAATACACCAAATAGTATTAGCGACAACAAGAAAAAAGACCAAAATTTTCGCTTAGTCTTAGATATATCCATATTTATGCAATTTTAACATTTTATTAAAGACCTTAGTGTAATTATCGTGTAAAATTAACCCGAATGAAAACAAAAAAAATTCTTATTATTTCGATATTTGTCATTTCAGCCTTGTTATTTACGGCCTCGATGTCTGTAAAAAAAACAGGTACACCAAAAAATATCAGAAGCAGTAAAGTTGTCTCTCCTTTTTCAAGTAACATAAACGTACTTTCAAGCTTTTCAAAAATATCAGAGAAGCCAAGGAAATTAATTTACGGGTACCTGCCTTACTGGAATATTACCAAAATAGAGTATCTTCAGCTAGATAAACTAACTGATATAGCTTATTTTGGTTTATATTTAAATGAATACGGAGATTTCATGACTACAACTATCGGGGAAGATGGAACAACCATAATCGAACCCGCCTACAATAATTGGAAAAACAGTGATGAGCTTAATTTACTAATAACTCACTGTAAGGAAAATAATGTCAGGTTTGCACTTACTATAATAGCTCACGACGATGCCTCTAATGACGAGTTTCTTAACTGCAGGGAGTGTTGGGATAATTTAGTAAAAAATTTAAGAACAGAGTTAGATAGAAAAGGTATAAGGGATGTTAATTTGAATTTTGAACACGCTGAAGGAACAAAGGAAGGTATTGATAAAAAGTTTTCTGAGTTTACCAAATATTTAAACGGTGAACTTGATAAAATTTATGGAAATTCTTATGTTGTTGTTTCGGCTTTCGGAGATTCCGCAACACAAAACAGAGTCAGCTCTGATTTGGAAAACTTGAGCCGGGCAGCAGATGGAATTTTTATAATGGCTTATGATTACCA
>JAKLGS010000042.1 GCA_022710505.1 Patescibacteria group bacterium | reverse complement strand
GAGAGGCCATTTCCGTGGATTGCAACGTGGTTGATTTTGGTTCTTCTGTTATAGATGATAAATGTGTAGGAGATTTGGATATGAGTTCTTCTATAAATCATTTAGGTTGTATTTCAAAATCCCCTGGGGGTATGGGACCTCTAGTAGTGAGATATTTGCTTTTGAATTTTTTAAATCAATAAAAATATCCGTAGATGACAAAAAAGAAACATTGGTGTAGTATTTTAAACAATATACTGACCTGATGGAAAAAATATTTTGATTATGCTATCTATCAGGAACTAGGCTTAGAAAGGAGACAAATGGACTGGACTTAGTTGTTAGTTTGTTCTGGTAATCTATAGTCGTTAGTTGTTTGGTTAAAAATGGGACACGTTTGCAATTCCTGGAGATACATCGAGCACTACTACGATGGTTTTTATCTCCAGGTTTTTTTATTCTCACTCTGATAACTAGATAGCTAATATTTTGAACTTACTTTTAAATCAATAAATCTCCTTAATAAAAAGGACCCATAGTTGACAAAAAAGAAACTGTAGTGTAGTATTATAAACAATATTTCAACCTAACAGGTATATTTATCGATCGTACCCCCTGATAGGAACTGGTAGAATAGAATAGGAGTGAAAATGCATCCGCCTTAGTTTTAGTTTTTTACCTTATTCTGTAAATCTTTTAGGTCAAAAAAAACGGCGATTTTTTTTACAAATCCTGGTGGCAGTCCCAACTACACATAGTGTAATGGTCTGTCCCCAGGATTTTTTTTATTTACCCTAGTAATAAAATATCGATATAGGTTATTATCGTAGATTGATTTAAATATTTTCCACGTAAGAGAATGAATAGGTTATTCTGAATTAATTATTAAAATGTGGGTATTTCTGGAGCCTGGGGAGGGAGTCGGACCCTCGACTTCTTCCTTACCATGGAAGCGTTCTACCACTGAACTACCCAGGCACACGGGCAGATTTTCTAATATTAATAAATCGATTACTTTTTGTCTTCTTTTTTATCTAACCTATCTAACTTCAAAGCTTTTACTCCGTAGTAAACTACCAGAGCAATTACAATAAAGTCTATCAAAGTAGCAATAAAGTTACCTATTAACAATTGTGCCGATCCTATTTTTATAACCATTTGCTGAAGACCACCCGCTGCTCCTAAGATTAACCCTAAGATAGGGTTGATAATATCAGCGACTATAGATGCTACAACTTTTGATACTGCACCGCCTAATATAAAACCAACTGCTAAACCTACTACACCTTGTTTTCTAATAAAATCTATAAAACCTTTCATATTTTTTAAATCTCACCACCTTTCTTTTGTATTTGTATCCGAAAATTAAATTAAATTTTCAAAAAATGATCTTCAAATCTCTATCTTGGTGCCGAGAGAGGGATTCGGTCACGCGTCTTAACATCTTGTATTTCGCCAAGGCTCAAACAATCTGTAAAGCTCGCGACCCCGTCTCGCTCACTTCGTTCGCTCCGACATTCTCATCCTTGGTTAGGTTTTTAGATTATCACCTATCTCAGGGATTATCTAATTTTCAATTCTTTAATTTGGTGCCGAGAGAGGGATTCGTCCACTAGTCCAAATATCTCTAACTCACTTCGTTCGTAAGAGCTCTTTGGCTATTCGGCACAGCTCCTTCGCTTTCGCTCAGTCCGCTATTCTCATCCCTTGTTAAATCTTGAGAACGTTTTTATATTTCCAAGAACAAGTTAATTTTCAAGTTTACCTTTGGTGCCGAGAGAGGGATTCGGTCACGCGTCTTAACATCTTGTATTTCGCCAAGGCTCAAACAATCTGTAAAGCTCGCGACCCCGTCTCGCTCACTTCGTTCGCTCCGACATTCTCATCCTTGGTTAGGTTTTTAGATTATCACCTATCTCAGGGATTATCTAATTTTCAATTCTTTAATTTGGTGCCGAGAGAGGGATTCGAACCCCCGTAGGCATAAGCCAGCTGATTTACAGTCAGCTCCAGTTGGCCACTTTGGTATCTCGGCATGGAGCCGTCTGTGAGAGTTGAACTCACAACCTGACGCTTACAAAGCGCCTGCTCTGCCATTGAGCTAAGACGGCATACACTTATATTTTACTATATTAATATTTCAAATGAGCAACCTTTAAAGCTTTAAGATTCTATCATAGCAGACAATTAATAATCTACATTTTTCAAATATCTTTTTAACTAAGAAAAATATTGATTGGAAGCACCCGTAGTGATAATATCGGGTTAAAGTTTACCAATAGTATTTAAAAATATTTTTGCGATTGGAGAGAGCAAAATGTGTCGAGTGCTTGTTAGTGGTCGTTATAGAGGTTTAGCACCTACAGTAGCGTCGATTTATCATATTGACCCGGAATGCTACGACTGTGATGAAGATCTAGATCTTAATTCTTTATTTGGAGAAACGGAGGTTAGACGTTGCGACCTGTGTCCAAAGAAAGTATCAAAGAGATGCGACAAGGTAATATGTTGCATGACAGAGAGTTTTGTTTCCTGCTGATGTAGCTAACAAAAAATAATGAATTGGTAAACTAAAAACAAAAAAGCTGGATTTTGAAAAATTCATTTCCGGCTTTTTTTGCGGGTTCTTTTTATTGCTTTAAATAATCAAGTGTGTTTTAATTCACAATGTTATGTCTAAACAATGTCAAATTTGTGGAAAAACTTATCAAAAAGGAAATTTGGTCCCAAGAGGGATTGGTAATCGTGTTACCAGAAGAACAATAAGTAGAAATTCTATTAACCTTAGAGTTAAAAGATTTTTAATTGACGGAAGATCTGTTAAACTTAGACTTTGCTCTTCTTGTCTAAAAAGAATTAAAAAAGATCAGGCTGATATAGATAAGTTAATAAAAGAATCTGAAGGTACGGAGAACAAAGAGTAACGATTTTTTACTTCGATTTTTCACAATAACCATTTAAAAAACTTACCCAATCTGCTTTATTTTTCCCTTCTAATTGAAGTTGGTTTATTTTCAATTTTCCATTTTCAATAGAAGATGTGAATATTTTTACCTTTAACTTTTTATTTACATTATCTTTAAGTTTTATTTTCTCTGAAATTACATCTGTCTTTTCTAAATCTTCCAGATATGTCCAAGCAATTGGCCAAGGATTAAAAGCTCTGACTGCTCGGTGTATTTTATTAGGACCATCTGACCAGTTTATCAAGGAATCTTCTTTGAAAATAAAGGTGTGTTTAGGGTTTGTTTTTGAAATAGTATAGGATGATTTAGAATGATCTTGTTGCATGGGTTTTACGTCACCTTTTAAAAAGTTAACAATCGTTTGTGGTAACTTTTCTGCAGATAATTTAAAAAGAACAGAGTAAAGTTCACCAGAGGTTATTTTTGAATCTATTTTGTACTCGTATTGGTTTAAAATATCCCCCTCATCCATCTTCTCATTTAGTAAATAAAAAGTTACTCCTGTTAACTCATCTCCGTTCAAAATTGCGTGTTGAACAGGACTTGCTCCTCGATATTTAGGTAATAAAGAGAAGTGTACGTTGATAATATTTCCATTGAAAGAATCTATAATAGATTTAGGAATCATGAAACTAAAGTCAGCGACAACTCCGAGGTTGGGTTTGTGTTTTTCAATGATACTTAACGTACGCTCTAGGTCTGTACCTTTCAAAGAGCCTGCTGTAATTAATTCGACTTTGTTTTGTTCTGCCCATTTCTTGACTTCTGTTTCCCTGATTGATTTTTTCCTCCCAACTACTGTATCTGATTTAGTAACACATAAAACAAGATTGAAATTTTCTTTTAAACTGTTTAATATTGGCAACGATCTATCAGATGTGCCAAAGAACACTATTTTGATCGGTTTATCAACCTTGTTCATTATTCTGATCCTCAATCATTTGGTCAAACTCTTCCTGTGATAACGTTTCACCCTCAATTTTTGATGTAAACAGGACGCCATCCAAGTGGTCAACTTCATGCTGTATTGTTCTAGCGAAAAATCCTTCTGCCTTTATTTTAATTATATTCCCGTCGATATCTTTTGCAGCAACCTTTATCTTAAGAGCTCTTTCTACCTTACCGTATTTATCAGGAACACTTAGACAGCCTTCCCAATCAATGTCTTTTTCATCAGAGTAATTAGTAATCTTGGGATTTATCAATACTATATCGTTTGATTTTATTTCATTTGGATTTAAAGGGTCTTCGAAAAAATTTCTTACCACACACATTCTTTTTGAGACTCCGATTTGAGTAGCTGCTAAACCCGCACCTTCGGGATCCTCCGCAACTTTAACGGTATCTATTAAATCTCGAGCTGTATTTTTAATATCATCAGTTATTTCGCCAATTTTTTGGGTTTTTTTATTTAAAATAGGATTTGGTACTGTTACTATTTTCTTCACTGACATAAGGGTATTTTATCACGTGTGAGGTTTGTAATATAAAATTAAGGCTCTAGTGTAATTGGGGTAAACACCAGAGCCTCGGGGCATAAATTTAAGAAATCAAATTGAAACAAAAAAATACAAACAGCACGATAAACCAAAATGCTGATACCGCTCGGACCGTACCACAAACCGAGTTTATAATTTTTTGAGCTTTGGTTTTAAAATTTTGGTTTTCTCCCGGTAAACTTCTCGAATATCCAAGATGAGATATCAACAAAATCGTAAACGTGACACATATTATAATTTTCATATTATCCAAAGTCATCTCTACCTCCTTTTTATGCTCTTTTGCCTATATTAGTAAAAAAATCTTATTTTTGCAAACGATATGAACATATCTAATAAATTGGATATTATGTTTTTCTTGACAAAAATTTCTTCGTGGTATCATTTATGAAAATGCTATGAAATTGGTAATAGTTGAATCGCCCACAAAAGCTAAGACTCTTTCGACAATCCTGCCGAAAAAGGATTACATAATAGAAGCGTCGATGGGTCACATCAGGGATCTTCCCAAAAGTGGTTTAGGCGTTGATGTTGAAAAAGATTTTGAACCTGAATACATTGTTCCCCCGAAAGCAAAAAAAACTTTAAACACTCTCAAGCAAAAATCAAAAGATATTGATGAAATAATTTTAGCTACAGACCCAGATAGAGAAGGGGAAGCAATTGCGTGGCATCTTGAATACCTACTTCAGCCAACAAAAAAGAAATTAAAAACTAAAAAGAAAGAGATTGAAGGTGAAGATACAATCGATAATTCTACAACAGGAGAAAAAGTAAAGTTCGGTAGAGTTGTTTTTCACGAATTAACTGAATCTGCAATTAATGAAGCATTTAAAAACTTAGGTCAGGTGGATATGAATTTAGTAAATGCCCAACAAGCAAGAAGAATTCTAGATAGGCTTGTGGGTTATAAACTTTCTCCTCTTTTATGGAAAAAAGTAATGTACGGACTTTCTGCGGGAAGAGTTCAAAGTGTTGCTGTAAGACTGATCGTTGAAAGAGAAAGGGAAAGACAAGCCTTCAAATCGGAGGAATATTGGACAATGGCGGGGATTTTTCAGGATGTTGGTAGCCAGGATAAATTTAAGGCTACACTGATAGAAAAAGCAGGCAAAAAAATTAGTATTTCTACAAAAGAAGAAGCTCAAGGAATTGAAAAAGAGCTAAAAGACGATACTTTTATAATCACATCAGTTAAAAAAACAGAGAGAAGTAGCAGGCCCTATCCTCCTTTAAGCACTTCTATGCTTCAGCAAACTATGTCCAATCTTTTTGGTTTTACAGCTAAAAGGACCATGTCTGCAGCCCAAAGTTTATTTGAACAGGGGTACATTACTTATCACAGAACAGACTCGTTAAATTTATCATCTGCTTTCGTGTCCACAGTAAGAAACTATATACAAGGAACTTTCGGATCAGAGTATTTACCTGAAAAACCTACTTTTTATAAAACCAAATCAAAAAATGCTCAGGAAGCACACGAAGCTATAAGACCCACTAATTTATCCCTTGTTCCCGGAAAAAGTAATAAAAAATTTAAACCCGATGAATCGAAAGTTTACTCGGTAATCTGGAAGAGAGCGGTTGAATGTCAAGTTAGTGCGGCAGTGTACGACCAGACAACTGTTCAAATTGATTCAAGTAAACAGTACACCTTTAAATCCGTGGGATCACAGATAAAATTTGACGGCTGGTTAGTGGTTGGAAAATACCTTGGTATGTCTGGAAATGCGGAAAATAACGGGGGTTCAGAAGAAGGTGTAGAGGAAATGAATTCTATTCCCGATGTTTCAGAAAACGACAGGGTAGATTTAAAAGAACTAAATTCTGATCAGCATTTTACTCAACCTCCAGCAAGATACAGTGACGCAACATTAATAAAAAAAATGGAGGAGTTGGGGGTTGGAAGACCTTCAACTTACGCACCCACTATTAGTACCATTCAAGCCCGGGGTTACGTAGAAAAAGACGGCAGGTATTTTATACCAAAAGATGTAGCTTACGTCGTAAATGATCTTTTAGTATCCCATTTTCCTGATATTGTTGATTATCAGTTTACAGCTGAAATGGA
>JAKLGS010000041.1 GCA_022710505.1 Patescibacteria group bacterium | reverse complement strand
GTTATTGCTAACTTACCGCCTAAACTTCACAATAGACAATATCAACTAATATACCATTTTTTAGGTTTAAAATCAAGACTATCTTTTGGCTTTTGTCTCAAAAATCAGTTCTTTTAGAGTTCTATATTTTTCAAATACCTCAAGTGGTTGTGGGATATTCTCTAAACTTCTAGCAAAATATTGTTTGGCATAGTCTTCACAGTCTTCGTTGTCAAAAATAAAGAAAATTTTTTCGGGGATAGTCCTGTCTACATCGATTAAATTGACCTTAGGCATTGTGCATAGAACGGATGCGAGTTGAATTGAATTTGTGCGATACATATTTTTATTTAATAATTTATAAAAGTAAACTCAATTAAAATTTGATTTAGTGGCTACGCTACCGCATGCGTAGTAACCCATCAGATAGTATCTTGTTTAATTCGGAGAATAGGTCTATAAATTAATTATTATAGATTTCTCTTACTCAAGAGTAACACACAATGAAAAAAACTGCCAACAAGGACATCGAAAAAAGTATTTATGATATCGATACATGTGATGTCGTAGGTACACTTCTCGGTGTTGGTTTAATATTTTTAATGGTTATTTCCTTAATCGCCATTGGAGTAGGATTCTTCTTTTTAATTGGACTGTTTAGCAAATAACGGATTTTGGGTAATGTTTAAGTTCGGCAAATAATTTTGCCATACAAATTTGGCACAATTTTTTATTGTTTATAGGAGTCATTTGCGTATATTTCCATGAAATTTCTGTTACCGTAACATTTTCTTTGTGACAATGTTCACAAATAGAATTGGCAGTTGAGATAGACTTATATTTTTCAATAAAATCTCTTTTTTTGTAGTATTTTACATAGGGTGTTGGTTCTTTATGAGTTTCGAACAACCCTGGCTTTTCTTCTTCTGGCGAAATTACTATTGCCACTGGATGATTATGGCTTGTAAGCACTATAGGTAATTCTCCTAAATAATCAGTGGCGTTTTGTTGGAAGTTCCGTAATGGAATTCTGCGGTACATAACAGTCTGTATATTCTAAAAATAATAAAAAATCTAAACCACGTTCTTCTTTTTTCCTTTTTTCTTTCAAAACAGAACGGCCGTTATGGACAATGTCTTTCCGACAGTACTGGTTTTCCTCCTGAAATTCAGGAGGACTTTCTTTGATTCCCATAATTTATTATACCGCCTTTTGAGGTTTTTCAGTGATTAAAACATCAGTAGTTAAAATCATTGTTGCAACGGAAACTGCGTTAATTACAGCTGATTTAGTGACTTTTACAGGGTCAATGATTCCAAATTCAGTCATAGAACCAAATTCTCCAGTTAAAGCGTTGTATCCATAAGTAAAAGTATCAATTAGTGCTGTCTCAGCAAATTTTGATTTTATTCTTCCTAGTACATATCCAGCATCTTCGCCACAATTAGTTGCTAATTTACGAATTGGTTGCAAGAGTGCTTCTTGGAGAATTTTTACACCTATTTTTTCGTCTTCAACGGTCACTTTTAAGCCGTTTAGCGCATGAGACGCTTGAAAAAGAGCTATTCCACCACCTGGTAAAATGCCTTCTTCTATGGCCGCCTTAGTAGCACCGATTGCGTCCTTAACTCTTTCGAGAGATTCTTTCATTTCCACTTCTGTTGCACCACCAACTTCAATTACGATAGCTCCACTAGATAACTTTGCGATTCTTTCTTGTAATCTTTGTTTGTCAAACTCATTTAGACACGTAGGTAGTTGCTCTTTTAAGGCAACAATTCGTGTATCAACATCTAGTTGAGCGCCTTTTCCTCCAACGACCCTAAAAATATCTTTGTTTGCATAAAAAGACTCGGCTTTACCGCAGTATTCTGAGGGCTCTACTTCCTCTAATTTAAGTCCTAGGTCGTCAGAAATGACTACTCCACCAGTTAAAATAGCAATATCTTGTAAAATATCCTTTTTTCTATCTCCAAAACCTGGAGATTTTACAGCAACGCAGTTAATTGAACCTCTTAACTTGTTAATTACAAGAGTAGCCAGAGCTTCTCCATCAAGTACGTCAGCAATTATTACAAAATTTTTGGTAATTTTCGTTAATTTTTCCAAAAATGGCAAAATTTCTGAAATGGCGGTAATTTTTTTATCAGTAATCACAATATGTGGATTTTCAATGACAGTTTCCATCTTTTCCAGATTAGTAGAGAAGTGAGAAGACAAAAATCCTTGGTCAAATTCCATTCCAGAAGTTTCTTTAGTTAAAATTCCCATTCCTTTTCCTTCTTCGGCGGTAACTAAGCCATTTTTTCCTACTTTTGTGACAGCTTCGGCGATAATTTTACCTATTTTTTCATCACCAGCTGAAATTGTAGCTACTTGTTCGATACTTTCCTTATCTTCAATTTTAATTTCTTTCTTTAGAGAATCTAGTGTCTTTAAAACGTCTTCTAAACCTTTTTCTAAACCCTTACGCATAATCATTGGATTAGCGCCAGCGGTTACATTCTTCATTCCCTCATTAGCAATGGCTTGTGCGAGTAAAGTAGCGGTAGTTGTGCCATCTCCAGCTAAATCATTCGTCTTAGAGGCCGCTTCTTTGATTAATTGAGCACCCATATTAGCATATTTATCTGATAAATCTATTTCTTTAGCAACTGACACACCGTCGTGAATTACCGTTGGTGTTCCCCATGGTTTTTCAATAGCTACATTTTTTCCTTTAGGCCCAAGAGTGGTTGTCACTGCGTCAGCTAAAATATTAAGTCCTTTTAATAAAGATTTACGGGCAGATTGCCCAAATTTAAGTTGTTTTGGCATATATGAATTAATTTATAATTGCTAAAATTTCTGAATAAGCAAAAATAAAGTATTCTTGGTCATCATAAACGAATTTATGACCCCCACGCGCGACGATTATATCTCCGATATTTACTTTGAAACTATCATTATATTTGACGAGGGTGCCTACTTCCACGACATCATAGACATCTTGTTGTTTTGGGTTGGGAATTGCGAGTCCAGACTTTGTAACTTCTTCTTGTTTTTTAGGCTTTGCTAGAACAAAACCATAATTTACTTTTATGTCCATTTTTATTTAGAAAATATTAATTTCTAAAGTATAACATATTAGCAAGAAGGTTTGGATTTGAACCAAAGTTTCCAATTTTGGAGATTGGAGTCCTAAACCACTAGACGACCTACTTATGGCTCCTCAACTAGGAATCGAACCCAGATTTAGTCGTTAACAGCGACCTGTTCTACCATTGAACTATCGAGGAAGGGAACAGCCACTTAAAAGTGGACTGCCTTGCGAAGCACAGGAGAGTCGAACTCCTCCATCTTCCTCGACAGGGAAGTGTCCTACCGATAAACGAGTGCCTCAAAGTCAGCGAAGTGGAATTCGAATCCACAATCTCATGAGCCCAGGTCATGCGCGCTACCAGTTACGCTATTCGCTGTGGTCCTGGCAGATAGAATCAAACTACCATAAGAGGATTTACAGTCCTCCGCACTGTCATTGTGCTATACCAGGTTTGTTACTACCCTAGGATTTGAACCTAGAAATTTCCGCTCCAAAGACGGAGGGCTTTACCAATTTGCCTAGGTAGTATAAAAAAATCCCCTTATTTCAGGGGATTTGGTTTACTTACGTCAATATCTCCCCTGTCAGGCATTATCCCAATTAGGTTGATACTGATTTTGTAATTTCATATTTTTATTATAGCACCCGTCAGGGGCTTTTTGTAAAAAACACACTCTACGGGTGACACCGTTGGGAATTGAACCCAAATATTCACCTTGAGAAGGTGATGGACTGACCTTTATCCGACAGTGCCAATTTTACGATTAATCACCTTACGGTGGAACTACACTGCTTTAACACAACGAAATAAGAAAGCCCTTAGAGACACAGAGTGTTTCGCTTTTGCTCATCAGTCTACTCCCGCGAGAGTATTTCGCATAGGTGACAACGTTCAGTTCAGGTCACAGTAAGATGACTAATCGTAAATTTAAAAGTGCAGTATCGCTTCGGAGAATCGAACTCCGATTAATAGGTTGAAGGCCTATCGTCTTGACCGTTGGACGAAAGCGACAAATAAGCCTAGAGGTAAATACTAAGATATATCCTACGTATTGGGATTCTCTAGGCTTACCAAGGATAAATCCTATGGTGCATAACCCAAATTTTCAGATATAAGTAGGAGAGTTACACTCTCAATGTGGATATGTCCGTAATTGAAACGGAGTTGTAAAGTCTTTTGGACTCTACCTCGCCTGTCATACCCTTAAAATGGTTTCTCCTTTCGGTAGTCTGCCCAGATACCCACCTTCACTGTTTTTAATCGGCAGTTTTGTTGAGTAAAGTCATTGGCTAAGGAAGCTCTCATTCCGTTTCTCGGATTATGTGGTATCGTCTCCACGATTTACCGTCGGACTCTCAACCGATGGTTAATTCGCTAACCAAGTGATAAGTTTGGTCAGCTAGGCAATCTGGCTTAGATGCCATTCACCAATAACAACTGTTACTCGCAGCAACCTTATTTTAACATAAATTTTAGTTTTTCTTTTATAAAAGAGCAAACCAAAGCAAAGAACATGAATATTATGCTTAGAAAATAAAGAATCCAATAATTAAACCGTTTCATGCTTTATGATAGCATTTTTGGGGAAAGGAAAGGACTTGAACCTTTCATCTACCTAGGATTATTCTGCCACTTGAACTACTTCCCCTTTAGTCAGTTAGACACCCGATTGTATCAGATATATAGTTGTCTACAATATAGCAAAACTCCCACCTCGTTATAAATGGGAGTAATGGTCATACGAGGAGCCATCTCATATGTTCTGCCAATATTTTACCACTTTCCAGTCTACACATTCGATACCCTGTGGATACCCTATCTGGGTTTAATTTAATCTTTATTATAGGTTCTTAGTTAGTGAAAAGTAGTTTTTTCATTTCCCTATAGGGAAAAAATCGTCCCATTTGGCAGTTTTGAACCTAATTTAGAAATCTATATTTTTCGCAACTTATTTTAGAATACATCATTATAACTTTTACTATATTTTAGTTTAGGTTCAATCCAAGTTTTTCTCCTTTTTTTATTCTATATTTTTTTTGGTTTTTGGGCCCGCATAACAATCCTTTTGGGGGTTCTTTTGTTTTACCCCAAGGTTTTTTGGGAATTTTTAGGGTATAGAAATGGGGACTACGATACCCACGTGGGGGGTGGGTGCCATAGATTATTTATACAGGGGGGGGCGTTGGTATAAAAAAAAATAAAAATCAAGCGGGGGCGGTTTGGCGGTGTTTTAGGTATAAACTATTTTATCAAGTGGCGGGGCGGGGGCGGTGGTGGAGCTGGTGGTAGTGTCGCACAATCTACATTTTGCGACATAGACGGGGGGCGGGGTGATAGATAAACGGGTGATGTTAGATAATAATAACTAACATAAGCACGATTATATAATTAGCCTACCCATTACTCATTACTAGATACCATTGATTAGATACTTATAAACATCTATATCCAGCGGGGCGGGAATGTATAAAGCGGGTTATATTAGGGGGTATATAAGGGGGTATTATATGGGGGTGTATATAACTATATCACAAGGGGTCAAATTATAGATAATTTATGCGGTAGAATAGGGTATATTTAATGTATAATATAGTCTATGTTTGATAATTACATTATATTATGTTATACTATCCTAATTATAAATTAAAATAAGTATGATTATAGAATACTATAAAAAAAATGTATATGGGAATAGTCTATATTATGTTAAAAATATCGAGATAAGAAAAGCGGTAAGCCGTATCACGGGTAAAGCTACTATCGATAGATATAATATCGATGATTTTAAGTATCTCGGTATTGAGTTCGTCGAGGTTATAGAGGGTCAAGAGTAACAGGCAGGCAGGGCGGGCAGTTACCCGCCTATGCGTGGTTATTACTCATTATTTATTTAATAATACACGGCATAAAATATGATAGATAATTTTAAAGGCATTTTTTGCCTATCTCATAAAATACGGGTATATATACCCTCGACGGTCGATGTCGATAAAAAAGCCGACACGGGCGCGATTGTAGATGATACCCGCGCCAAGATGGCGGAGTGGTTTGGCGGGTCTACTACTACCGACGCCGTCGGCGCGTGGTTATCAGAGGCGCGCGGGGTGGTTTGTGAGCGCGTGGTTATTGTCGAGAGTTTTGGCACGGCGGAGCAAATGGCGGAATTTATACCGTCGGTGTTAGAGTTGGCGGGTAAAATCAAAAATGAGCTAAAACAGGAAGCCGTGAGCGTCGAATACGATAATAAACTATATTTTATTTAACATTGACACGGGCGGGGCGTGTCTCCGCCCTAGTGAGTGTTATATATTTTTATTTATTGGTAACACTACATAAGAGGTAAAAATGGAAGTAATGAATTTTAACCCGATACACGGCAACGCCGATATTTTCGAACTAGACGACACGGCGAAGCGCGAATATATAACCGTTTTGAGGTTCGAGGCGGGGCTGTTATAAGCGCCTATACAGTCGGCGGGGTATTTTATCCCGTCGGCGGTATAGTCCGCATTGCGGAGTAATAAAAATATAAGTTATATTATAAGTTATTATATATTATGGGATACAATAAAATGGGTAAAATTGGAATGCTAGGAATAAACTTGCTAGGTCGTCAAAGACTTCCCAGCTTGACTGCTAGGCGTGTCGCGACTTTCCTGCTAGGCGGGCAAAGTCTTTCCAGCTTTACAAAGCAAAACGGGGTAGACAAAGTATATCCAGCTTTACAATTTGCTACTTGACA
>JAKLGS010000040.1 GCA_022710505.1 Patescibacteria group bacterium | reverse complement strand
TTCAAAAACACACCGGAGAGATTTTAAAAGCTCTTGCAGGAATAAAAGTTGAAGCAGGAAAATTTAATGAAGATTTAAACGTTTTAGAAAGACACATTTCAAACTCTTACAAATCAATGGACGGTGTTAAAAGCAGGTTTGCCAGGCTTTACGGAAGAATTGATAAGGCCCAAGCTATTGAAAAAACAGGAAAAGAAGAACAACCCGAGCTTTTAGAGTAGTTTTCTAGATTCTATAGATTCTATGAATTTTTGATATGTTTCCCTTCTTTAAATATAGATTAAAAAAGAAAGGGACCTTCAATTTCTTAAAAGTCCCTTTTGGTACTACTTGGAATCAGTATCGTCAGATGCAACGCTGTTCTCACTTTTCTCACCATCCTCGATATCCTTACGTGGTGAAAGATTAGCCAATACTATAATTAGTAAGAAACCAATAATTAAGCCGACTAGTTTAATAATTTGAACAGAATTGCTTTCAGCAACAATTGTCAGTAACATTCTCTCTCCTTTTTTATTGTTGGAAGATTATAGTACAAAAACTGAATTTTTGCTCAGTGAGTTATTAATTTTAAAGACCTCTTGATACTCTTTTCTCAAAATCTCTTAATGCAAATCTTCTGGATTTTTCATTTAAAACAAAGTAGATTGAAAAACCAATTATTGAGAGTGATGTAGTCAGGTACAAAATATCATTACTACCTGTTTCAGGTACCATTGGGTTTTCTTCTGATGGAGTTTCTTCCGATTCAGTAGAGGTTCCCAATACAGAAGATTTTGTTGAATAACCAAGGGTATTAGTAGCTAAAGCAACTTTGTTATCACTTTGACCATACCAACCATAAGGGTATGTAAGTTGACTTACAGCAAGAGAATATTCTCCTTCCTTGCAGTGGTTAATTGGTTCTATCATAATGTTTTGCCAAGAAGATACATTTGGTAAAAACTCATGCCCATCGTTTGATGTTTTTTCAATTTTCCAAGGATACTTACCTGTTCCGTCATCGATTTTAATGTTAATTTTATCTGCATCGTACTGTACCCACGTTAAATTCATTCCTGATACTCCATCTTTAACCATAGGTTCTAATTTAATCCAATTAGGACTTTTCGGTTTATCCCAATGACATCTTTTGTCAGGATGAAATACAGGCCTACCTGATGGTTCGTTATGCTCATCATCAGGGGGATTGTAGCCTTCAAATTCCCAAAATAATCTTGGATAATCGTTTCCTTCATCCAAATACCAGATGTTAGGGTCTTCTTCATCAAAATTTTCAATTTTTACAATGTCCCAAGGTGATGGGTTTTCATCAGGAGCCGATATGTCAAAGGTTAATAACGACATCATCTCGACTGTGGTTTTTCCTGTACCACCATCAGACACATCTATGCCAGAAGTCTCTGTATCCCAGAAAGAGTCTGTTACAGTACCTACTGCATCTCCGTTAATTCCAACCAAACCTCCAGTATTTTCTGGGCTTTCTATCACCCCTGTTGAATACGAGTTAGTTATTGACCCATTGTTTTCCCCAACCAAACCTCCATATGAGTCGTGACCACTTAAGGAACCCCTTGAGTAAGAGTTATTTATTGACCCCTCGTTATATCCTACTAAGCCACCCAGACCACTGTGCCCAGTAACATTAGCTGTGGAGTAAGAATTATTTATAGATCCAAGGTTATATGAAACCAGCCCCCCAATTTCATAAGAGCCGGTTACTGAGCCTGTTGAATATGAATCCTCAATTATTCCAGTACCGATGTAATACGAAACCAAGATACCTGCATATGAGGTTGAGGTAATGTTTGCGTTAACGATTCCTATGTTAGATATATTGGAATAATATGCTACACCAAATAAACCAACATCCTCGTCGGTAGTATTATTTATGTACAAGTTAGATATTATATAGCCATCTCCATCAAAATTTCCAGAAAACCAAGAACCAGCGCCAAAGATTCCAACAGGGTCCCAACCCTCTCCAGTAGTGTATGAAATCTTATTAGCTGGGTCACTGTAACTAGCATCACTGTTAAAATCCAAGTCTCTAGTTAAAACGTAATCACCTGCAAGATCGTATCTAATATTATCTAAATCTTCTATTGAGTCTATGGTGTAATCTACTTCGGGTGGTAGGGGTGGGTAATCAGCAGATTCCCAAAACAATCTTGGGTAATCTACACCCTCGTCTATATACCAATCATTAGGATTATAAGGGTCGAAACTTGATATATCTACAATATCCCAGTTGGTAAAAGTTACAACGGACTGCATCTCCAAAGTTGTTTTTCCGATACCTCCGTCAGATGTGGCCATACCGGATGTTTCCGTATCCCAAAATGAATCCGATAATGCTAACATACCTTCGTATAATCCAACTAAACCACCACTCCCCCCACTTCCAGTTCCAGACGGAAAATATAATACTTGACCTGTTGAGTAGGTTTTACTTATGTGCCCAACATTGTCAGAAAAACCTACCAAACCACCCGTCTCGCCGTTTCCGGTGACAATTCCTGTTGAATAGGAGTTTGTAATATCCCCACGATTGTAACCAACCAGACCTCCTGTATCGTCCGACCCATCTACAACAGCAGAAGAATAAGAATATGTTACTACACCGTTAACATCGTTCTCTCCAACCAAACCACCTACCCATAGAGCTCCGACAACACTTCCAGTTGAATAGCAATTGACTACCCTACCATCATTATTACCAATCAGACCACCAACCTTATTGGAATTAATCGCTGAGATATAAGTATTAGATAAACCAACATCAAGAACTGAAGAACTTACAGAAATATCTCCAAATAAACCGACGCCAATAGAAGAAGATGAGTCACTTATGAATAGATTTGAAATTGTATAACCACTTCCATCAAATGTTCCCTGAAAGCCTTGAATAGGATCCCAGCCCTCCCCAGCAGTATACGAAATCTTATTATTAGGATCGCTATAACTGGTATCGCTGTTAAAATCCAAATCATTCATCAAAACATGGTTACCTGCCAAATCGTATCTTATGTTATACAGATCCTCTATGTAATATATGTCATATGCATAAGCTTTTTTGGAAATAGGAGAATATCCAAATATAAAAATGAAGAAGAGAAAAACTAAAGATAATTTAAAAAAACTACACTCAAATTTTTTTAGCAAGTTTTTATTTATGACGGACATTGATATAAATTGTATTGGGTATATTTTTCACAGTCAATAGTATTATGACAAACCACCCTTTTTATATATTTTTTAATGTAAAATATACCCAAGATGTCTAAATCAAAAACAAAAGCAAAACCTAAAACACCAAAAAACAAAACACCTAAATCTCAAAAGAAACTAAATGAAAAAAAGCTAAAGACCGAATTAAACAAAAATCAACTTGAAGCAGTAAATCACGAATCGGGGCCAATGTTAGTTGTAGCGGGCGCAGGTACAGGAAAAACCAGAGTAATCACTGAAAGAATAAAACACCTAATTCAAGATAAAAATGTTGATCCTCAGGAAATACTGGCCCTGACGTTTACTGAAAAGGCTTCGCATGAAATGGTGGAACGTGTCGGAGATATTATGCCTTTAGGATACGAAGAGCCTTGGATTTATACTTTTCATGCTTTTGCAGAAAGAGTTTTGAAAGAAAAAGGAATTGAAATTGGGTTGGACCCCTCTTATAAAACACTTCCCGATTCAGATCAGTGGCTTTTATTGCGTAAAAATATTTTTGAAATGGATTTGAAATATTTCAGACCTTTGGGAAATCCAACTAAATTTATTTCAGATATTTTAACTTTTATCTCTAAACTTCAAGACGAAAATATTTCTAATAAGGACTTTGAAACCTTTGTTAAGCAAATGAAACACGAAAGTGATGAGGAAAAATTAAAATACGATGAGTTGTCATATATTTACAATGAATACGAGCGGTTAAAAATACAAAACTCGGGCTTGGATTTTGGCAATTTAATAATGTGGGTGATAAAACTATTTAAAGCCAGACCCAATATATTATCTGAATACCAAAAACAATTTAAACATATTTTGGTGGATGAGTTTCAAGACACCAATTATGCACAGTACGAATTAATAAAATTACTCTACCCCACAAAGGAAGATCAAAAGAAAAATACAAAGGATCTAAAAGAAAAATCTAATCAAAGAAGTTTGCTGGTGGTGGGTGACGATTCACAATCAATCTATAAATTCAGAGGGGCGGCAATATCAAACATACTTCAATTTATGGAAGATTACAAAAAAGCAGAAACAGTGACACTAATAAAAAATTACAGATCGACCCAGGAAATATTGGACCCAGCCTACAAACTAATTCAAAACAACAACCCCGACACGTTAGAGTCAAAACTCGGGATTTCGAAAGAGCTTGTCAGTATGGTTTCAATCGAGAGGAAAGAGAAAAATTCCAAAGGCACTAAAACAACCTCTTCTGTGAAAAGCCCCAAAATCAGACTTAATTCAAAACTTAATCCGGAAATAATTCGAGCTGAAACCCTGGAAGATGAAGTTAACTTAGTGGTCTCGGAAATCATCGAAATACTGGCAAAAGAACCTCAATACACTTTTAAAGATATTGCTATTCTAGCCAGAGCCAATAACCACTTAGACCCGTTCATGCTTTCGCTGAGAAAATACGGGATTCCTTACCAACTGGTTGGAAACAGAGGTCTTTACGACCGAGACGAAGTCCGCGACATCCTGGCTTTTTTAAAAATAATAATTGATACAAAAGAAGGAATAAGCCTGTTTCGAGTACTAAATGTAGACAGTTTGGAAATACCCTACGAAGAAATTTCAAACCTTCTCTCTCAATCAAGATTTAAAAAAGTAGAACTTTGGGAACAAGTAAAAGAATCAAAAAACGAAAACGTTCAAAATCTCGTAAAAATTGTGGAAGAATTTCAAAAAAACATCACCAAACAAACTCCTACTGAAATGGCTTTCAACCTTGTAAATACAATAAATTACCTTGGTATATTTTTAGAAGAAGAAACCCAGGAAAATGAACTTTGCATTAAAAATTTAAATCTTTTTCTTAAAAGAATTCAGAAATTTGAAGTTGATTGGCACGACCAGACAAAAGAAATGCCTACAATAGTAGATTTGGTAGACTATTTTGACATGATAATTGAAGCAGGTGAAAACCCTGCCCAAGCTGAAATAGAAGATATTGATACTGTAAATCTGATGACAGTGCATTCAGCAAAAGGACTGGAATTTCCAGTAGTTTTTATGGTAAATCTGGTTTCAGGGAGATTTCCAACAAAAAACAGAGGCGATACCTTAAAAATTCCAGACGATCTTATAAAAGAAACCTTGCCAACTGGGGACGAGCATATCCAAGAAGAAAGAAGGCTTTTTTATGTTGGTATGACAAGGGCAAAAAAATATCTTTACCTGACATTAGGTAAAAACTACGGCGGTAAAAGAGATACTATACCTTGTGGCTTTTTGAATGAAACCGGCATTGAATTGAAAGACTTTACAACCGAAGAGTTAGCCAAACTACCCTTCCCCAGCGAAGTCAAAAAATCCTTCACACCAAAGATTAGAAAAATATCAGAATTAAAAGGAAATAAATTAGATCACATCAGCTACTCTCAAATAGACAACTATCTAATATGCCCTTTAAGATACAAATATTCGTATGTTTTAAACATCCCCACCCCACCCAGTCGCTCTTTAAATTTCGGAGATACTTTTCATAAAACACTAAATGAATTTCACTCAAAAATAATGTCTGGAAACAAACCTTCGCTCGAAGATTTTTATAAAATATTTGAAAAAAACTGGAATCCGTTGGGTTATGAAAATGAAAAAGATAGAAAAAATTCTTTTGAAGAAGGTAAAAACATTCTTAAGGATTATTATGAAAAAAACAAGGGTTTAGATGCTAAACACTTGGGCTTAGAGAAAAAATTTGTACTTAGTATTGATGGAACTAAGCTGAAAGGAACAATAGACAGGATAGATAAACTTCCTGATGGCACCGTAGAAATAATTGACTACAAAACAGGGAAGGAAAAATCCCAAAAAGATGTTGATGACAACGTACAGATGACTATTTACACTATGGGGGCAACAGAGGCTTTGAAAATAAATCCGGATGTCTTGAGTCTCTATTTTTTAAATACGGGCAATAAAATTTCCACAAAAAGAACTCAGAAACAGGTTGACGCTCAAAGGGAAATCATCAAAGACGTGATTAAAAACATAAATGAGGAAAATTTTGAACCTAATCCCGGACGCGATTGTATGTACTGCGACTTTAAAGAGATATGCCCCTTCGCAAAGAAGGAGTAAGGGAGAGGACTCAACCCTCTACAGCGGTAATTTCATAAACTTGGAAAAAAACTTCAATACAGGATTAAAGTATTTAATGTATGGGTGAGGAAACTCAATATTTTCCCCACCGAATTTTTCTTTAAAATGACTGAAACCTCCCCAATTTTTGGTAGCATCTTTAAAACGTGGGTCATCCCTACCCTCAAGATCCAAAACCTTATATCCAAGACCTTTAAAATATAAAATAGATTTCCACAGGAGCTCGTACCCGGCCTTGGTTTTTAATCCCTTTTCAGAGGTGCCACCGGTCGAGTATAAAACCATATCCCTATGGCATAAATAAAATTTTCCGCTTAGTAGTTTTCCTTCGGTATCATAGGACAAAACGAGGTGGCATTCTTTTCCAAATATCTTCACTTTTTCTTCGAAATCAACCATTGGTTGAACATAGAAATGTTTTCTTTTTCCTGTAACTTGGACCATCTCAAAATAGGCACCCATCTTATCTTTAATAGGATTTTGATAGAATCTCGTCACAGTACCTTCTCTTTGGGCTCTTTTTATTG
>JAKLGS010000004.1 GCA_022710505.1 Patescibacteria group bacterium | reverse complement strand
GCGGAGGGAGAGGGATTCGGTCACCGGTTCTCGCCTGCTGGCTCGACCGTCTACCCCGGCTCGGCGCCGTCGCGCCTGCGCCATTCGAATCCTTTTTGAAATTCTTTTAAGATACGCGGTGATTTCCAAACAGCTTTAAGTGGTTCTCACTGGCGGAGGGAGAGGGATTCGAACCCTCGATAGGATTTCTCCTATACAGTCTTTCCAGGACTGCGCACTAGTCCACTATGCGATCCCTCCAAGGCTAAATTAGATTTTACCACGATTACGGACCAAAAATGTTAAAATATCTTATGAAAATAATAATCTTTGCAGGAGGAGCAGGCACAAGAATGTGGCCACTTTCTCGAAAATCATTTCCCAAACAGTTTATAAAAATGTTTAAAGGCAAATCTACACTTGAACTTGCCATAAACAGAGTAAAAAGTTTTGGCTACGAAAATATCTTCGTCAGTACTGTAAAGGAGTATGTGACCCTTACTAAAAAATATCTACCAAAAATTCCCGCAAGAAATATCATTGGTGAACCTGCTTTAAGAAATTTGGCTCCTGCTGTAGGTTTAAATTTAATAAATTTAAGGGCAAAAGGATATAAAGGCCCCGTTGCTATTCTTTGGGCCGATCATCTAATTGAAAACGAAACACTTTTCTTAGAGACTATAAAAAAAGCTGAAGAAATATCGTTAAAAAACCCCGACAAGATAATATTTGTAGGTAAAACACCAAGATTTGCAAATAATAACTTAGGCTGGATTCATTTTGGAAAGAAAACCTCAAAAGATATTTTTGAATATAATAAATGGTTTTATAAACCACCGGTAGAAGAATGTGAAAAAATGTTTAAATCAAAAGAATGGCTTTGGAATACAGGGTATTTTTTCATGGATATTGATTTTGGATGCTATCTATATGAAAAATATCAACCTGAAATTTATAAAAAACTATTATTAATTGAGAAATCATTAGGAAAAGGTAAGGAAAAAGAAATAGTAAACAAGGTGTATCCGACAATGGAAAAAATTAGTTTTGACGATGCTATAGCCAAAAACGTGTTACCAAGTGAAGCTTTAGTTTTAAAAACAGAAATGGAATGGTCCGATCCCGGAACTTTGTATGCATTAAAAGAAGCTTTAACAGAAAATGAAAAGGACAATCTCATTATGGGAAATGTCAAAACACTGAATACAGAAGATTCCCTACTGGTAAATCATGAGAGGCAAAAACTACTAGCTACAATTGGGTTAAGGGGTGTAGCAGTTGTAAACACGAAAGATGTGGTTTTAGTAGTACCTAAAGAAAATGTTAAAGAAATATCCGATTTATTAGTGGAAATTGAAAAAGATAAAAATCTTAAAAAGTATCTTTAGACAAGGAGATGTGTTAGTAATAAAGATAATTTAGATAGATAACAAGCTGTGAAATAAAACTGTATTCATGAATCTCCCGAATCCTACAGTGTTAAAAATACGGTAAAGATCAGAAGGAGTGCAGAAATAATATAAGTAACCTGTGCCACTACAAATTCCCTTATAGATAATTTTAAATAGCTTTTATTTACTAAATAACTTATCAGAACAACAAACCCTAAACTAACCATAAGATATGATAAGACATCCAAAAGAGGCGAGGTACCATTTGGTGAAGAGGGTAGATTAGATAGGTAAAAAACTATGTCAGCGGGTCTTAAATCCCCGATTCCGGTTATCAACAAACCAACTAAGTACATAACAACGGTAACTATCCAATCTAAGAGGAATATCTTTAATATGTTTTTAAAAGACATAGCGTAACTATTTTATCATTTACTGAAAATTTTCGGAATTATATTTTCTCAGAATTCGCAATCTTTGAAAATTTTCCCAAATCCCTATCCTCATATAACTTAGGAAGCATGTCGGAAGGTTTCCATTTTCTCTTTAAAACCTCTAATTCAGAATTGAGCTGGTACTTCCCTCCTTCAAAATACTGGTCGTTACCCTCAATCCTCTCAGTACTGTGAAATATTATCTGCGCTATTCGTAAACCAACAGGTAAAGGAATTACCGAGCTGCTAAAATTTGTTATCTCCATAGTCCATCTATTTATATAACCAATATCTCCCCAACCAGCGCATTTGCATACTGCTATGCCAATTCTTCCAATTGAGCTTCTAGCCCTCATTTCCGAAGTGACTGCGCTTAAATCACCCACACCGTTTCTACCCCCAATAAATTCTATTGTATGAGCTAAAATAGTTTCATTAGGAGCAATTAAAATAACCTTATCTGATGGTTTTAAATTTTGAAAAGTGTTTATCTCAGATTTAAGCTCTTTAACGAAAACTGCTTCTTCTAGTTTTGCATACATTTTGTTCAAGGACTCCTGTGAAAAAGGGTTTAATATCTCCGTATGTTTAAGAGTTAGCTGCCTATAAAAATGACTCCCTAACCTAACATCATAACTAGCATTACCCAGGTTACTAGGACTAAAAGGGTCAATAACTATATTGCCTAATTTGTAATGATTAAGTATTTCGGGTTTTGAGAGAACACTCATAGGAGATATTATAGACTATTTGTTCTTCAGAGAAAGTAATTTTAAATTAGTATATAAAAGAAAACATTTTCTAATCTCTAACACTTTAAAACCGGTATAGGAAATTATCTAAAAGCGCGTACAGTTCTCACTGGCGGAGGGAGAGAGATTCGGTCACCGATTCTCGCCTGCTGGCTCGACCGTCGACCCCGGCTCGGCGCCGTCGCGCCTGCGCCATTCGAATCTTTTTGGAAATTCTTTTAAGATATGTAGTGATTTCCAAACAGCGACAGTGGTTCTCACTGGCGGAGGGAGAGAGATTCGAACTCTCGTGTGACTTGCGCCACGCTTGGTTTTCGAGACCAGCCCGTTATGGCCGCTTCGGTATCCCTCCGAACATAAATTTACACTGTTATTTTATCATTTATAATTCAGTCAGATGTCGAGATTTAAAAATAGCGTAATAAAGGTGGTCAGATCTGTTCCAAAAGGATATGTCGCAAGCTATGGACAAATAGCTGTGATCATTGGTTTACCAAGAGCAGCGTTGCAAGTTGGGTGGGTTTTAAGCTCTTGTGGGAATGATGGGATAACACCTTGGTGGAGAGTAGTTAATAAAGACGGTGTAATAACTATTAAAAATTCAAAATATTCTGCGAATCTTCAAAAAAAGCTTTTGGAGAAAGACGGTATCTTTGTAACTAAGGATATGAAGGTTAATATTAAAAAACATAGATTTAACCCGAGCGACAGTGTTTTGTCATACATATCCGATCAAGAAAACGGTTACATAGAAGGTTTAGAAGAAAGGTTCAAAATATAGTTTGGTGGACCGTACCGGAGTCGAACCGGTGACCCCTGCAATGCGAATGCAGTGCTCTACCAACTGAGCTAACGGCCCTTACTTAATTTTATTATAATTTTCATAACATCGCTTGCTAAAGCTCGCGTTCGAACAGGCATAGATACTTTTATTTCATTAGCTCCGGTTGTTCCAGCAGGAGCTAACGGCCCTTACTTAATTCACACTGGCGCACCCGGAGGGACTCGGTCACGCGTCTTAACATCTTGTTTCTCGCTAACGCTCGAACAATCTGTAAAGCTCGCGACCCCGCCTCGCTCACTCCGTTCGCTCCGGCATTCTCGCCCCTCCTACCAGAAAGGTGTTGTCGGACAAGCCGACACCACCTTTCTGGCGCACCCGGAGGGACTCGAACCCCCGATCTCAGCGTCCGCAACGCTGCGTTCTATCCACTGAACTACGGGTGCAACATAAAAAGACGCACGTACGTGGATATTATAACTCAAAACAAAGTCTACTCAGACTCAGTATCAGATTTAGGTGCTGATTCAGGTTCCTTTTTTAACTCAACTTCCTCATCATCAACACTAAATTTCTTCACTACCTTATCATAAGTGTCATCTAAAAAGGTTCTAGGCTCAGCATCTAAGTAGTGAAGGTATTTTTCCAAAGTTGCCTTTATTTTCTCTTTGTCTTCAAGATTAATTGAAAGATAAATTCTACCCGGAAAACCAATCACAGTATCAATAACTAAAACTTCAGAGGTTTCCCTTTTTAAAAAGAAAAATCTTCTTAATTTACCCCAATAGTACATAGAATCATCTATCATCACACCGTGATTACTAATTTCATATTTAACATTTTCAGGAGATACCTTTCTTAGAGCCTGGACAAAAAACACTAAACTTCCAACTACCAATAAAACAAAAAACTGCTGCATCACAAGCAAAAGAAAACCAACGATGATCCCTATCATAAGTAAGGATCTTGAAAATCTCTGACTGACAACCTTCCTTTCCTCAATCGTAATTTCTTTCTGCCATGAAAAGAAGATCTCTTTTACAGGGAGATTATCCTTATCGATTTCCTCGACCTTTGCAGGCCCTAAATAATCCTCACGACTTTTAAAATCCATAAATTTTGAGAAGCTTGGTATTTTCATAGTGAAATTATACAATAAAAAACATTTTGTGTGCATTTACGAAATCCGGTGATTCTAACTGGCGGAGGGTACAGGATTTGGTCACCGGTTCGCATCTGCTGATGCGACCGTCGACCCCAGCTCTGCGCCGCCACGCCTGCGCTATTCAAATCCTTTTTTGAAGTTCTTTTAAGGTCAGTGGAAATTTACAAACAGCTTCGAGCGTTTCTAATTGGCGGAGGGTACAGGATTTGAACCTGTGGACGGCAATTAACCGTCACGGCTTAGCAAGCCGCTGCATTACCACTCTGCCAACCCTCCTCAAATCCGCTATCTACAATAAAAGGCCAAGTGATACGTTGATATTATACCAGCTAAAAAATATTTTAAAGCTTTTTGCTTAGGGCAAAGCATTTTACATCTAAGGCTCCGGCATAAAATAAAACTCTTGAAGATTCTAAAAAAGTAGCCCCTGTGGTGCAGATATCATCTACAAGAACAAATTTTTTACCTAAGACCCCATAACCCTGCTTACCCACCTCAAAAGAGTTCTTAATATTTTCAAACCTTTCGTTTCTGGAAAGGCTGTGCTGAGCATGTTTATCCTTTATTCTAGTTAAAATAGAAGTATCCACCGGAATATTGAACCTTTTTGCAAAAATCTTTGAAATTATATCTGCCTGATTAAAGCCCCTTAACTTTTCTTTCTGTTTACTGACAGGAATTGGCACTACTATAAAGCCTTCAAAAGACAAACCCCACTCATACACGATATTTACACCTTCAAAAGAAAGCCTTTTTAAACACGAAAAAAGCCGGGAAGAGTATTTTGATTTTCTTATGCACTCCCTGACGTTATTTTCATAGATAAACGGGCTGATGAATTGTGAGGGAAGTAGGCTATGCGGTTTAGACTGTTTCTCCTGATCTTTTAACCGCGTTTCTTCATTTTTCTGACTGGGTTCTAGCACGTAGTGGTAAGGGTGAGTCTCTCCGTTTTTTGAGGGCCTGTCGCATACCAAACATCTTTGTTCTTTCAACAAAGTGCAGTTAGACATACAATTTTCGCAAAAAACATCCCCAAGAGCACCACAAAACACACATCTTGGAGGAAATACAGCATTAATTAGTTTTTCCATAAGTTATCCACATATGTTAATTTATTGTTATAGAAGTATAAAACCACATTTAACCTTATAGTATATATTAGTTAAAACCCTGTAGTAAATATACAACAACTTTGGGGGTATGCAAGACTGGGTACTCTATCGAGAGTAGATTTTTTATAAAAGTGCCCCCAAAGGATTATTAATGTACCTTGGGGGCTAAAAAGGATTATTTCTTCTCTTTATCACAAGAATGTTCCTTCGGCCTAAGTGTAACGGGGCTTTTAGTATGATGGCTGTAAACAACCGGAACATCGGGATGTCCGGGCACAACGTTTTCGTAGACATCTCTGGTCCTTGTCGAGTACCCACAATCAGAAGGCACTGCCTGACCACTTTCTACCGCTTTCTTAATAGCTAAGCGCATTTCTCTATTTAAATCTATCCCGTATCTATTCTTGGCTCTGTTTTTAGAGTGTGTCCTGTCAGCGTGCTGCTTCGGAGTTACTCCTGAGTGAAGTTTCTTCCTTCTTTTCTTTCTTCTTCTACCTGTTTTAACAACATAAGTGGGCACCCTTACTCCTTTCTCTTTTTGTATTAATTCACTTTAATACCACGATTTATGCGTATTTTCAATCCACAATCACGTTTAAACTTTACAAACAAAGGATTTCATAACATAATTTTCTTACACGTATGAATAACAAAGAGAAAATTGAGTTAATAGACAGAAGATACCTTGAATTTAAAATCAGGATGGCAGAACTGAAAAAACAGAGATTTGAAGCAATAATTGAGTATAGAAAGGCGATAGATGCAGAGAAAATAAGAAAAATAAGAGCGGGGGTTTATTTTTAAGAAAATATGCACAGTATTGAAAATCCTGAAGAAAATATTATACCTGGTCTTGAAAAGCAATGTATTGGAAACGGCGAGAATACAGAAATTGGAGGATTTATAAAAAAGACACTAAATAACGCAATGGGTGATGTTGAAAAAGTCTTAGGAGATCCTTATTTCCAAGAAGTATATTCAGAAGGAGATGATTACGGTGTAAGCCCTCCTACAACCCTCATATCAAACCAAGAGGTAATATTTAGAACGGCAGAGGAGCTAAAAGAAAAGTTAAAAGAGATTTCTACAGAAAAATAGAATAAGTTTATTATTCTGGCAGGGATGGCGGGAGTTGAACCCACGTTCTAATACATTTTCACACAATCTCTACAAGTTTAGTTAAAACTTAACTTAGGAAAGCAGGTGTTTAGCAAACCCTTATACTTTCTGCAGGCTTTTTCTTTGAGCTTGTGCTCTCGGCGGTTTAAGACAGCCAATCCCAAACAACCTCATCTAGGTTTTATTAGACTAAGACGGAAACTTTCCTAGAAAAATTCCCGGTGTCTGTCTTAGGCTTAACTTTAGTTAAGCGAAGACGGCAGCCATTGCTGGCTTAAATGCTTTTTGTTCGGCATTTATATTTTTGCCAAATTAAGGCTTTAGCGAACCTACTTGCAACTATGCAAAATATGCATCAGTCAAATCCAATGCATCCCCTTTTTAAAGTACCTTGGCATCAAACCAAGTATGCGGATTATAGCTAAAAAATGCCTTTAAATCAACCGACAAAGGATATAAACACCTAATAAATCTCTTGTCTAAACTGCTTTTTCTCCATTTCCATGTCTTTTTTAAGCTGTCTTTCCTTTGCAGTTTGTTTTTTTTCAAATTCTTTTTTACCTTTTACAACAGCCAACTCCAACTTTATCTTATTATTGGATAAAACCAAGGCTAAAGGAACAGCAGTTTTTCCTTTTTCGGAAAGCTCTCGATTTATTTCTTTAATTTCATTTTTATTCAATAACAGTTTTCTATCTCGGGTCTCATCTTGAGGAGAAGTTTCTTTTGATTGCTTTGAGTATCTCCCGATTTTTAAATTAGTTAAAAACACCTCGCCCTTTATCACTCTTACGTAAGAACCTTCAAAATCCACCTTACCCTCACGGATAGCCTTTACTTCATATCCTTTTAGTACAACTCCTGCATCGTACCTCTCTATTATAGAGTGGTTGAATAAAGCTTTTCTGTTTTTTGCTAATAATTTTCCCTTTAACATCTTTGTGAAAACATTTTACCACTACCGCAGTTTAATCTAACTTTGCTATAATAAAAAGGTAATTATGAAAAAATTTCTAAAGTTATTTTTTATTATCTTTTTAGTTGCGAGTGTATACAATAATACGGCCAAAGTATTAGCGGAGGATGAAGAACCGGGAGGAGAGTTTGAAAGGCTATCAGAAAAAAAACTAAATTCATACTGCCCTGAATCCGGAAATACAAACTTAGTATCAATATGTGGAACGGTTGTGCAAGCACTGGCCAGTCCCGATACCTTAAGTAACGGTTCTACCGCACCATCGGTTTCTAGGGTTCCTGTAGAGGGAGTATCTGTATACCTATACGAATGCGACAACTCTTCAAGGTCGTGCAAAAGAGACGGGTTGCTCGTACACCCGTTCTCATCAACATCAACTAACAAAGACGGGGTGTTTCACCTGTTAGGCAGAAAGCTAGAGAATACGTGGTTTCAAAGCTATAAAAACCAGTATACAAATGACTACACTAAAATAGACGAAGATGTAACAGTAACCAACCAATCTAAAAAGAGATACTTAGTTTTCAAATGCGGAGACTATTTTCAAGGAATACATATTATTCCTTCCTATATAAACCTAACCGATGTGATTCACGAAGTCAACTGTCCTAAAGAATTTCTACCCGCGGGGAGCGAAGTTTTTTCTTACGTCCCACCCCTACCTCAATTTGATTTTATTGGAGGGGTAAAACTATCTGCACAAATGGGAGTTGACCCAGAGGATGAGTATTACCCATTACAAAGCGGTTCACATGTGGATCAAAACGGTGACAATATTTTTGACGGCATTGCAACAACAATCCAAGCTCATTATGACACATATGCAAATCAAAAAAATCAAAGTGTCCAAGTCATTCTTGATGGGGCCGACCCTAGATTCACTAAACCCACAGGGGATAAAGAAAAAGCTATAGCGGGTTCCAATCTTCTTACCAAATTTGAGATCATAGATTTAAGTTATTTAGTACCAACGTTGGGAGCATGGTATTCAGAAGATTGTAAATTACAATATAAAAACGTGTTAGGGCGGAACTGGACAGGTTTATGCAATATGTCTGAAGAAGATTTGTACGAAAACCCCAAGTATTATAAAGAACACTTACTCCCGACACTCCCACCTAAACAGTCCATTCTATACTACAGACCACTAGAGATTAGGAATGAAATCTCTGCGTATTATCAGGACCACGATGATTTAGCTAAATTTCTTGCAATGATGTCTGCAAATCCAGGCGGAGGAACAAGCAAAAGAGAATGGGAAAAAAACACCCCTGAAGATCAAAAACCAACATACCCTGATTGTGAGTTGTACAAAGATGCTAACTCAACTATTAATTCAGATGGTAGTGGTAGGAACAGCCTCACTACAGGTGGAATAGCCATGGCTCTAATGGCTCCGGGGTCGCTGAAGAATCTTGAATACGAGGCAGACCCCGATACTCCAGTATGTTTAATTGCAGGAGAAGATGAGCCTGTACTTCTTAAACAAATACAAAAACCTGGGGAAGTAGTTTGTACGGACGAGATGAGACTGTGCGGTAACGGCGATTACTGGAACAACTACTTTTTAACAAATCTTGGTGTAAATAACAACTCTCTTCAATTTACTATGGCCGGTGAAAATAAGGAGGACTCTTATTCTAGAAGAAACATGGAAAACGGAGAGCTGTTAAAAACTGGCGCTGATGTTAATGAACTGCCGTTTCAAAAAGGCCAAGAGGGTAAGGGGTCCCCTTTCCTTGGAGGTCAGGGTGCTACAACTTGGCAAGATGGTCAGCAGGGAAAAAATTCCGGAGGAACAGTTATGGCTATAACCGGAATACCATCCGGAACGGAGGCTGCTGCTAAAATCGAGAACACAACAAATTTCTTAGGGCAGCCGTTTGAAAACGAGGAAGATAAAAAAGAAATTTCTAGTGGCATTCCTTATTACATATCAACGAGGCCCGTGGCTTGGGGACAGTATTCCAAGACTAACTCGCACCCGGAGTCAATCATTACTTCCGCCAGCCACGATAGCGGTATTTTGTTGAACGCCGATGGTGACAGAGTCCCGGGTACCGGATATTTAGATCCCTACGCATTTAATAGTGAGATGGAGTGTGAAAGTTGTGGCAAGGAACACTACCCCGAGGATATTTTTAATACAAGCGATAATAATAAGATCATAGGAGGCAGTAAGTGGGGAGGGTCAAGAACCCCTTTTGAAGGAATTACTGTAACCTCAGTAGCCGAGAAAAGGACCGATACTCTATCGGTCGGGCCGAGGTGGGCAGATAGGCTTGACAGTGCAATATCTATCTCTACCGGACACAGTTTTATAGACTGGGGAATGGTAAAAATGAAAGGTAGAGTTAATACAGGGGAGGGAATTTTGGACTTTTTAAAATCAATTTTTTTAAGATTTTTTAGTAACAACTCCGAAACAACGGCTAACAAAACCTTTATAGATAGACAACCAAGTGCTTTAATTAATCCAGAACCAGATAATATTGATGCTGAACATAAGGATGAGTTAGTAGCTTTCGGATTTAAAGTTAACGCAAGTAATTTTACCGAATTATTTCCAGAACCTACACAAGTATGCTCAAACCCAAAAGAAGCTGGTTGTTGGGGAGGCGACGGAGGTACAGGGTGTTACCCGTGGCACTCCTTAAACGATGAGTCTTGTAACACTTTTCAGTATGACGGTAAATATTCTAGAACATGTAGAATAGATGCGTGCAAAAGCGGCTACCTAAAATACACATTTGATTGCACCCGTGATGATGAAGGAAATCTAAACGAACCCTCAAATGTAAAGACAGAACGTAGCGACTACTTTAACTCGGGTTATAAATGCACGGACAAAATAAGAGATTTATGTATGATGACACAAAAAAAAGCGTTTCGTGATCCTGCTTTAATCCCTCCAGAGAGCCCAACGTGTGAATACGAAGGCACAGGTATAGTAGAGGACTATATTTACGACTACTGCTTAGTTGCAAGGGCCGGTCCAAACGAATGTGACGGCGACATACTACTTGATGCAGAAGTCAAAGTTAACTCCCAAACAATTTATGATCAGGATGATCTAAATTCCCCAAAATCTTATAATGCTGATGCTGTACCGGAAGCCGGACTTGATTTGTATTATGCCTTTGAGGAACCTTTTTCAGAAAAAATCACTCCGTTACCGGCAGCTTGGGTTAGTGTTTCCTCTTCATTGAGCGAAATAGAGCCGGATGTATCTTTAAGAAAAGACTTTCCCGGAATAGGCTCTGGAACAAACTTTTTGATAAGAACCCAATTTGGAGAACCTCATCCAATAAGTTCTTCGAACGAGTTGGCGCCACTTTATATACATTGTGCAAACGAAGATTTAGAGACCGAGGGTACTTGGGATGATGGGAAAGGATGTTCCTTTGAAAACGCGCATCTCCCAGCCCCGGAGATTACAACCATAGAAAAATTGGAAAATGATTTAGAAATACTAATTGAGGAGAAAGAAGATGAAGAGAAACCAACGTGTTTGTTAAATGAAAATATTCATGACTGTGAAAACCTAGTTTTAGGAACATCAGAAACGGGGCAACAATTAATTTTTTCTGATACTTTTAAATTAATATTAAATTTGGCAGGTAATAAATTTGATGTTGAACCAGCAGCTATTCTTGTGTATATGCACAAAATTGGAGCTGATAAAAAGTATTCGTATTATTGGAGCACTGAAGGTGAAGAAGATTTGAAGAAAGCATCCCTTCCTTGGTACGGTGGTTTTGATTTCTGTGATGATTTAGAGCCTGTAAAACAACCTCCATATGATTTTAAACTAACCTGGTTTTCTGAAATGTTAAAAGCAGCGGGTCTACCTGCGGGCACAACTAACTCATCAAGGGATGAGCTTGAGGATACGCTCGAGAGACAAGATACAGCAAGCAGATGTAATTTTATTGACTCTACATTTACTTTGGCTGGTTCTCTTGCAAGAACCCTTTATAGAATTGAAGGTTATGGGGATGATATAAGAAGAAAAGATATAAAATGTGATCAACAACGTTGGGATGGTTATATGAAAGAGGCGATGAAAATACAGTACTATCAACTTCAAATAACACCTGAGAAAGAGGAATTAAAAGGAGAGTTAAAAGACATAGATATATTTTCTACTAACAGCCAGGAGTATCAAGATATCTGGAATGCATGTAAATAAAATATACGGTATACAAATAACTCCTTTTCTCAGCTCTCCCGTATGTACCAATCACACTATCCTGTTTTTGTCTAAATTACTTACTACCTTTTCTTCTTACCAAAGAACATTTCATCAACCTTCTTTTCCATACCCATACCAAGACTAAATCCAAAAATAGCAATAATAAGTGGTGCTATTAAACTAATGGCTACTCCCCAACCACCTGCTTCAGAAGAACCTCCAAGTCTGTAAGCTGCGTAGACCTTCAAGGCTACCCACAACGATGCTGGGACAACAATACCCATACCAAATATCGTAATACCGTATTTTGCCATCCTTAAAAACCAGTCTTTAATTTTATCGTCGTTTCCGGGAATAGTGCCCAGAACAAACTCAAGAGGTGCCGCAACAATAGAAAAAACCATTTTAATGTAAATCATCAATACTTTTAGAGTGAGTATAATTTTTGCTATACTAAGGATTAATACTGTAAGAAGACCAATAATAAAGAAGGCCACACCACCTCTTGCCATAGCCAGTGTCTGCCACATAAGTGATAACATAAGAAACCCATTTCCATCAGGAAGATTTAATCCAATAAGATTAAAAAACATAGGCGCGGCGCCTCTATAAAGACCAAAACTGATTGAGGTTATTACAGCACCAATTGGGTAACTAAATATTATCAACATAGTACCAATCACAATTTTCGGAATAGCATACTGAACACTAACTACAGCCTGGGTGCTTATCTTTTTCCCCATTGTAATCATAATACCTGTATACAAAAGTACTAAAGACAATAACCCTAAAGCTACCTTTAGAGTCAATTCCCAAATCTCATAAACTGATTTCAAAATAGGAAGGTTTTCATACGCTTCTGTATCTGCTGCCAAGGCCTTTCCAGCAAAAGGTATTTTTTCGACACCTCGGTTCCAATAATAAGCAAAATTCACTGGAACAGGCTCTCGTAAAGCGGCGCCGTCAAGCATTGTCCCAAATCCAATCAAACTACCATTAATAGAATCTAAAGCTACAGAGCGTTCGCGTTTACCGTTTGACACATCTACTCTATATTGCTGCACAGGCCCCACATCAGAGGAAAGTGCCCCACATAATTCATCGTAAACAGCTCTTTCAGACCCATCTACGTGGCAGGTTGCGTAATCATCAGGGAGAGTACCATCATCAGGTGCTACCGAACTCATTCTTTCCTGTATGTAATCCTGACACATCATGACCTGATCAATGTCTGCACCAGTTGTGTCATTCAGGCGGTTTACTAACATACTCCTAGTTACGTTACACTCAGTTCTTTTAACATTCAAAGGACCCCATTCTTTACAGGGTTCGTAAAGTAGCTCGGCCGCACTACATCCAGGATCTGCAGCCTCTGCAAAAAATAAATGGGAACTATCTCCAAATACCTTAATAAACAAAGCGAACGATAAAAATACCAAGAAAAGTTTAAAATGTTTTTTCATATTTATCTTTAAAAAATTAACTATCCCAAATACTACTTAAATATTATAGAATAATATAATATGGCAAACAACCCTTTATATCCTGGCTACAAACCTAAGAAAGAAGGCCAAGAATCAGTAAACCCAACTTACCCGGGTTATTATGTTGGCGGGCCCGTGAGCAAAAAGAAACCCACTAAGGACTACCTGAAACCAATGGAGTACAATTTTGATGATCTTGTAGACGGTATTGATGAAATTGGAAAGGAAGTTGCCAGCACCCCAATACTTTCACCCAAATGGTACGTAGACAGAGTTGTAGATGATTGGAAAGGTCAATTAAAGGTATCTGTATCACCAAGTGGGATAAAGATTGACCCCACAGAATTGGATGATTATGCAACAGATGACCTAGCAGGTGCTACCACGTCTCTAAGTCTTAATTCCAAAGATTGGGGAATTGGTCATGAAAAGGGAATAGAACAAACAAAAGCCCAAATAAAAAAGACTTTAAATGCCTGGGTTAAAGAAGCTACAGGTATTAATAGGGACAATATTTTAGAGAGCGACTTTTCAGATATTCAAAATAAAACAAATGAGGAACTTTGGAACGTAGCCTTGGGGTATAAAGAAGGTGGGGTGAGTAAACTTCAAAAAAGGGCGGCTGATGAAATAGCACAAAGAACCGCACTTCCTTTTGAGGATGTAGCAAAAAGTGCCTACACTTACCCATCCGGGGAAAAGCTTAGCCCTCTCGATTTGAAACACAGGCAGTTCAAAGATGAGAACGGAAATATCCAGGTGGAGGAAGATACAACCTACCGAGAATTAGCTTCAAAAGTTTCAAGCTTTCAAAGAGGCAGGGATAACCCTAGAAACAGGGACAAGCTACATACTGCTTTTTTAACTAACACTTTTGATTCCATCAGGGGAGAGTTGGAAGAAGAGTTGGGAAAGGGTGGGCTTAAAATAGAAACACCAAAACAAGAGGCCACGATAAATTTATTCAATGCAAAAGTAGATACATTGAAAGAAGTAGAGAAGTTTCAAAAAAGTATTGGCGATATAGCGGATAATCTTGAAAAACAGGCAATTATAATTAAGGGTTCTTGGCGAACTCAGAGTGATAAAAAAACCGAAGTAAGCAAATTACTAAGTGGGGCTACACAACAAGATGGACTGTTCGACAGCACTTTTAATAGATTAAGTGAAATATCTGAAAAAACTAAAGGTTTAGTTAAATCTGGGGTTCCTCAACAAGAAGTTGATTTCCTCTTAAACGAGATAAGTAAGTATGAAGAAAGAATAAAAAGTGTCAGGAAAAGTGTCGTTGATGCAACGCACAACGATAGAAAGAATATAAGGAATCTTGCAAAAGAACTAAGGGGGTCAACGCCCGATAAAAACTTCACTTCCAGAACAACATTTCAAGACAGCTTAGCAGGAAATCTTAGAAAAGATCTTGAAAAAAGTATTTTGAGCAAAGACGAATACAGCATCGGCAGTGTGATAAACGATCCAAATTCAAATCTAAGAGCAAAAAAAATAGCTCCGTTAGTTTACAGAATGAGGCAAGATAGGGTTAAATTTGCGGCAAGAGAGGTATTAAATTCATTTGAAAAGGGAGGCCTTTCTCAAGTTGCTGAAACATACGTATGGAACGAGATTAAAAAGAGGATGCCTGCTACTCTAGAAAGAATAAGCTCCGGAGGTATTGTTGGGGATAGACTAAAAAGATCCAATTACTATGGATTAAAAATGGACGATATGGGAACCCCCTCAGACGAATTCTTCGAAAAAAATCCAAAAAAATTAGCCCGTTTTGAGAAAAAATTTGGTAACAGAGCTACCGTTCAGCTCGATGACAGGCTGAAGGGTCTAGTTGGAGATGGAGGAAAAGGAAAAATAGTATTAAGCGGATCCGAAGTTCAAGAACATTTAAATATTATTGGAAACCCAGTTCTTAAATCATTTAAATTTGACAAAAGTGTAGAAGACCAAGTACTTTTTGCTAGATTAATAAACAACGATAGATCTGAAGAAGCCTTAGATAAATTAGCCTTAAAAATATGGGGGGTGGGCCACAACGAGCTTAAAGACGACCAGCTGAATGAGTTAAATGAATTTTTCAAAGGTATAGAAAAAGCAAACAAATGGACATATCAAAAATCAGGCGGAAAGATTAAAGCTTTAAATTTACAAAACGCCGATCATTTTAAGATATTTAAAAACAGTCAAATAGGTATCTTGACACAGACAGCTGTTAACCAGAAAGATGCGGATAATCTTATTTTGAAAATGTTTAAGTTGGATGGGGAGTATGGGCCTAAAGAAAGAAAAGACGTAAGTATAAATAAATTGTATAAAGCCATAACAGGAAAAGATTGGAACGCACTAAGTGACAAAGAGAGATCAGAGTGGTTGCTCATGGGATCTGACATAAAAAAGTTTTCGGAATGGATGCGAACTCAAAAAACACTATTCGGCGATAAAGTAAGTGACCCTGCATTTAGATTAAAAAAATTCCTTGAATTCAAAGAGAAGGGAATTCCTGTAAATGTGGATCAAAACAACGAGGCCTTCCTTCTAATTAAAAACATCTTTGACAAAAACAATAAACTAAACGATGGTTACAAACTAACCCAAAAAAAATACCTTGGGAGATTAGAAAAAATCAACAATAAGATGCAATCTCTTCAAAAAAAGTTTGCGAAGTCAAAACTTGGTAAGTTAGTTAAATTCGTTAGTACCTGGCAAAAATTACTAGCAGAAAAAATTGTAAAACTTATATCCAAACTGATTGCCAAGCTTACCGGTGTTACTATAGCAGCGCTTACAGGACCACTCGCCGCTTTAGCCCCAATAATCCAAGCTATTCTAGAAAAAGTAATAGAAAGAGGAATCAAGTACGCACAGGCATTTATAAAGGGCGTCTTCAAAATGGATTTCAAAGATCTTGATAAAATGCTGCGTGAGGACTTTAAAAAACTTGTACAGTTAGTCGGTGTGGGTTGTGGGTGTCTGCTTATTGCATCAATCCCATTCCTACTACTCTTCTTTCTTTTAGGAACTGCAATAAATCCTATTGATGTTACTAGAGATAACTACGATGGATATACGGTAGGAATACTCCCTACATCTGGTCAACCAGACCCACGTATGTTTAGTTGCTCAACCGGTAGGGGAAGCTGCAATATAGGAAATTGCGAAAAAAACTATGGATACTGTAGTACCCCGACGGATTTCTCAGAGGGAAACGCAGGTTTTTATTATAGTCAGTGTGACCCTAGGTGGAAGGACGTGCCTCTAGGAATTGGTGCAAGCGAACCAGGAGATCAACGTACAATATGTCAGTGGGGCTGCGCCATGACTTCTATCGCTATGGTATCAAAATATTTTGGAAACACGAAGGCCGACCCCCCTTATATAAACAACATGGGAGATGGAGTTACAGATAGATTTTCTTACGAATCGATACAAAACTGGGATATTCCAGAGGTAAATAGGGAGTACCTCGCACAAGCCAGCCCCGGGGCACTAGTAAACTTTTTCAGACAGCATCCTAATGGAGAAGGTGTCGTTATACTTGAACTTAATGGAAATTGCCACCCTCAACATTGGGTTGTTATTACAGGGATGTGCGAGGGGGACTTTATAATGTACGATCCTTACTCAGGGCCAGATGTCGCTCTCTCAAATGTCTATTCAGGAGAGGCATATGGAAGGGCTCACACGTATTATGTGGACGGATATTGCGTTAGCAATGACAACGTACAAACATCTTGCGCAAACGGAAACGATCCTGCACCGGACTGTGTAAGGAGACCTGCCCCAACAGGAAACACGCTTGCAGATACAGCATTAGATATCGCCTGTGACTTACGGAAGGGATTTGGTTGTTTGTACAACAGACCTGCATTTAGCATAATGGACCCAAAATACTCACACACAGGAAATGTGATATCAAACCCCGGGGGTGGGGCAGAACTTTTTGACTTTGATCTGTGGGCACAACACGGAAACAGCAACTGGTGGGATTCCTCGCTACACAACTGCGGTCATTGCTTGTTTTGGTGTACGTGGCTCCCAGTCAAGGTTTATAATACAGTGTATCACGATAGTCGTCTTGGAGCATGGGGTTACGGAGACGGAGGTTATTTTAGCTTGTCAGCAGACTCTATGTGCGATCCAAACACATCTGAAAACCAAATGTTAAATATTAAAAAGGTTTCGGGCGGTCCGCAATCAGGAGACATACCGTGCTATCAATGGGACGAGGACGGACTTTTTGATCACGTAGGAATCGTTTATGAAAAGGTATACTTTGATGCTATGGAGGTGGGGATAAATGTCGTGGAAAGCAATAGCTACCCATTTTTATTTTACGATAAAGACCCTAGTGGCGGAACATATAGTGGCCACGGGGCCACAATAATGCATTTTATGAGAAAGGGAGGTCATTTTTGACCATGAAAAGGTACCTAAAAAACAAAAAAATACAGAGTGTGGCGGTGATCTTGTTTATTTTATTATCCGTTTATGTTTTTAGTATAATTCACAAAAAACCTGAAGTAGGGTCTCCTGAATATAAAGTGACTGAGGAAGAAAGGGGAAGTGACAAGAAACCCGACAGCGAAGTACCTATTGTTACTTCACCAACAACTCCTGCAACAGAAACAAAACCTGTAGATAGAATTGCAGATGATTTTGAAATCGCTAAGGACAGGGAGAAGATATACAGAGAATACCCCTGGTACCTTAAGCTTCCTGTGAAAACAGATGAGTATTTTATTTCGTGGATACTAGAAGAAAAATCTTTTAGAATATATTTAGCAATCAGCGAAAGCAACAGTACAAAAGAACAGAAGGATGCGTTATTAAACAGAGCTCTAGAAGCTATACAAGAACTTACGGGGAGCTCTTATAAGAGATACCCCTACTATGTTATTTATACTAGAGAGTAGGGTATATAGATAACATCAAAATAATAGAGTTTCTTTTTTTAACTGTAGAGTGGCCTCGTCGTAACTAATTTCCGGAACTGCTGCCTTTTCCAACCTCAATCAAGGATTGAATCTCAGTCTTAATATCCTCTATAAAACCTCCTGGAGACAAATCAGAGCCAGCACTCATACCTAACAAGCGTCTAATAAATAGTATAAGAAACCAAGAGAGAACTATTACAAAAAAACCAAATAACGCGTAACTCCAAGTACTCTTTGCCCCTTCTAAACCTCGCGGGTCACCTGTTGCTAAAGAAGCTTTAATTATCCCATAAGCAATCATTATAACGAGTGCTCCTGCAGACGCTTTCAAAAATATTGAAATTACATTCTTAATTGAATTGGCTAATAATTCAAGATCAAATGTTCTTGTATCTACAGCAAATGAGTAGAACGAATTAGGGGAAGTTATAAGGAACAAGAGAAATATAGTACTTAATACTATAATATACTTAACCTTTCTTTCTTTATTATTAATATTAAACATACTCATCAATAAAACTCGGAGGGCGAAATACCCAAAAGCTGCAAGAGCACCCTTCGCAACGCAAAAAGCATACCAGAAAGAAGCATTCCCGCCAAAGACCAAACTAAGGCACTCCTAGGTTTTTCGAGTTTTTTTGGATCACCCGAACTTGTAACAAACTGAATAAAAGAATATGCAAAGGTAATGAATGACACCCCAAAAGCGATGATTACAATCAAGTTAACCATCACAGGAAGAACACTTGAGATGTCATCCCACCTATCATCAGGACTTTCAGGCAACCCGTTCAAAGAATTCTTTAATATACTAAATACATCAGACATAAAAATAAACAGACCTAAAAACTAAATTTAACAATTACTTCATAAGAAAACAGGCGCCTAGTAATTTGCTACGTCATTCCACCCAATTAAGTTGAATATAACGTTCCTTAACACGAAGACAGCGAATAAACCAATGCCCCCAATTATTGCGTAAGTAACCCATTTCTGTGCCTGCTCTGCTTTTATCTTATCACCCTGAGAGGTAATAAATGAAATAAACCCCATAGCCAGGAAAATAAGAACAACTGCAGCGCCTATAATTATTATTGCGTTAACAATAACTGTAACCAGACCATCAAGTGTTGTTATACCCTCAAAAGCACCGGGCTTAATTGGTTGACCAGGTACTGCCTCAGCAAATACTTTTTGAATCAAAAAATCTTTTATCATTTTTATAAACTTAAACACCTCCTTAAATAGTAACCATTAAATTATTTAAATATCTATATCAGTAATAATCTTTATTATAATCCTTAAAATGTTAGCAGACAATAATATAAATATGGTGCCCACTACTGCCGATGTTAATTGTTCTTGAGCCTCTTTTGCCTTCTGAGGATCTCCTTGAGATGTCATTAATCGATACCCTGATAAAATTATAAAGAAAAAACCAATAACGAGACCGCCTGAGTAAAGAATCTTTGATGCAGGACCTATTATGTCTTCTAATTTTTCTATTACAGGACCTTTGTAAACTAGTTCAGGAGGAGGAGGAGGCCCGGGCTCTTCCCAAACTCCACACAAGCCAGTAGTAGAAGAACATGTTAAAGTAGGATCATTACAGGGCGTAAGAGGAGGGTCACAACAAACCAATCCTAACTCCCCACAAGAAACTGGATTTGTGCATATTCCCTTTGTACCTTGTTTGGTACACACTAAATCTCCTTCACAATAACAATCTTCATACGCCGGAGGAACGGCGTCTATAATTTGACAAGTATTTCCAGACCCACCCCAACCGTCGTAACAACACAATTCGTTTGATTCATTACAGTCTGTTTCGGGTTCGCTTCCAATATTTTTACAAACCCCACCATAACATTCCAAACCCGAATCACATTTTGTACTATTATTACAACAAAGTTGGGTTTCCGAACCACATTCCTCGCATATATGATCATCAAAATTACATACGAGAGTATCAGGTTTATTACATTTCCAAGTCCCGCTAGCACCTCCTTCATTGCAACAAGGTTGTCCAATCTCTTCTCCACACTCTATGTCCTCGGGATAACATGCCATATACAGCATACTACCGCCCGTAGCCAAATCACAATAGTTACCATCATTGCACGCACACTGAACACCAAAATTACACGTGTCTAAAGTGGCGCAACACTGCATGCTCGGGTCGTCGGGATGACAACAAGCCGAGCCAGGCTCACCCATCGGATACTCACAATTACCAGCAAAAACTTTTCCTGGTACATTTGCAAGGATTAATACGAACAGTAGTATAAAGATAAATTTTTTTAAAATAGCGCCTCTCATATAAAAATTCTACCACACACAACAACATCAGTGCTATAAGAATTTAAGGTCTTTTTCTCATTTCGTACCTCCTCCAAACACAATGTATAATAGATCCATGCTCTCTTGCCCAAAAAAACTTTCTACAAAAAATACATTGATGATTCTTGCTTCTATATTTTTTATTCTTTTTTCATTTGTCTCAACAAATCAATTTACCGCCTATGCAAAAGATGAATGTAAAGACATATCCGACAAAGAAGATCAACTTGAGTGTTATGCAAAAAAGGAGGAAGAAACAAGAAAAAAGCTTGAGTCAACAAAATCAAAAATTGACGAGACACTAAATACAATCACGCAACTATCTTCGCAACTAAGTGTAACTCAATCTCAACTAACAAGTGTTCAGAACAGTATTGACGATACGCTAAAAGCCTTAGATGAAATAAACGAAAACCTTGCAGACAGAAACGAGAAACTTTCAGATAAAATTTCTTTTAGAAACAATCTTCTAAGGAACTATTCAAAGAAAAATATTTTAAGCGAACTTGAATTATTCTTTTCAGAAAATAATTCAGGTCTAAACGGATTTCAGCTTTCATCTTTTATATACGCCTTCAACAAGGCTACAAGTGAGGAGACTTTAGCAATAATAGGTACTTTAAATTCGGAAATAAAACAATTTGAAGAAAACAAAAAAGAATCTGAAAATCTAAAGTCAGAGTTGGAAAAAGCCCAAGCTGATTTAATATCGATTAAAAATAGTTTAGCTATAAAAAAAGTTTCTGAAGAAGAAGAGAAAAAGGAGTTAGAAGAAAAAGCTGAAGGATATGAAGAAGAATTAGAAAAACTTCAAAGTAAAATATTAGCGTTGAAGTATAGTGAGGAGGGAGGTACTGTGGGTGATTATGAAGGTGCAATCAGCAAAACTCCGGACCCGCCTTTTGGGGGCAAAGCCTTTGCAGCATTTAGTTTTGGCGCTTACACTCACTACAACGGTATGAGTCAATATGGTGCTAAGGCAAGAGCCGACGAGGGGCAAGACTATAAAAAAATTATTAAGTTTTATTACGGTGAAGATGTAAAAGACAAAGGAGACGACTTCCCTGATGAAATATGTGTAGAAGGATATGGTGAAATGAGTTATCAAAAATATCTTTACGGTATTGCGGAAATGCCAAGCTCGTGGGACAGCGACGCCTTAAAAGCCCAAGCAATAGCGGCAAGATCCTATGCATACAGAAGAACAAAGGGTGGCGGATGCATTTGTACAACACAGTCGTGTCAGGTCTTTTCTAAAAGTAAATCAGATAACCCCCCGGATAGTTGGAAAAAAGCGGTAAACGATACCGAGGATATGATTATTGGCGGAGATACAGGGAAATCAGGGTATGGGTGGTATTCTTCTACAACCGGCGGGTACGTAAACATAGGAGGTTGGGATGCAAAAGACGGGTTTAAGGGATGGCAGGACGGAAAGGCATATGAAAAAAAGTCACCTTGGTTTTATAAAGCCTGGTACACAAAGAGTTATAGTGACGGAAGTACTTGTGATCACCCACACCCGTGGTTAACTGAAAAAGAGATGGCTGATATTTTAAACTCTTATGTTGTTTACACTAAAGGATCTTCAGGTGAAAAAGGTCACATAACTCCCCGCTCAGACTGCTGGGGAGGAGACCCGTACTCACTCGACGAGATGGCAGAAAAAGCCGATAAATATGGGAAAAAATATACAAGTGTCAGTGACGTAGATGTTACTGTAAGTAGCGGAGGGTATACCTCAACAGTAACATTCCAAACCAACAACGGGAGCGTGTCTTTTGATGGGCCTACACTAAAAACTGTCTTTAATTTAAGAGCGCCCGGATACTTGGCTATAAGAAGCAGACTTTATGATTTTAAATTAGAAAATTAATCCGACGATTGGCTACCAACTCACCGTGATATAATTAATACAATGAAGAGACCACAGTATCTTAATTCTCTTATAAAAAATCCGACAAACACCTCTTACGAGGGAAAGGACCATGACGAAGAAGTACTTCTTTTAATAAGAAGGAGCATTATTACTACATTTACATGGCTTGTAGGAGGAATGGTCTACTTCGTTACTCCTTTTGTAATAATCCCTATAATAAAAAGGGCTGCTTACGACGGGAATGCTTTATTTGATAATTTCTTTATCTTAAGTTTAATCTTTTTTTGGTACATGTCGTTATTTGGATATTTGTTAAGAGAGTTTTTGGACTGGTATTTTGAGGTTTTTCTTGTAACAACCAAAAAAATTATAGATATAGACAGGGGAGCTACCAACATATCGGAGACATTGTTAACAAATGTCCAGGATGTAACATCTGAAACTCCCTCCATTTTTGCCCAAATTTTTAATATTGGTAATGTAAAAATTCAAACCGCCGCCGAAACAAAAGAATTTGAATTTGGAATGGTAGACGACCCTTCCAAGGTAAGAGATTTCATTTCCGACATGGTTGCAAGAAAGGACTCAGGATCACATGGAATTAAATAGTCTTTTTAGTGAGTCAATGATGGTACAAACAGGTATTACAATAATAAAGGGTTTCATGCTAATTATATCTCTGATTTATTTAACATACGCCGTTGTTTTTTCCAGAAGAATAAAAATTATGAATCAGAACCTTAAAACCGGGTATGAAAAGAGTTTTAATCGATTGTCAAAATTCCATATTTTTCTATCCTTAGTCTCAACTATCCTTTTTATACTTTCAATTATTTATTGAGTCGAATGACAAAAAAACTATCTGCAAAAAAGCAGGAATTAAATCCGGAATTAAGTCAATTCAGTAATTCTTTTTCAAAATGTATTGATATAGAACCGGAAAACCAAGAAACACTATTAAAAAAGGGTACGGTAAACTCAGTGTTTGAGATATCGGGGAATTCCAACTTCGACACCGATTTTGTAGTAAAAGTAATAACAGATATTTTACACAATTCTTATTACAGCTCGGATAACATTTCTCCTGTTCAAACAATGGAGAAAACTATATCGGAAATTAAGGAAAAAGTACTCCAATTATCAAGCGATACTCTAATAGCCTCTTCGAATGAAATTTCATTTAATTTTGTATCCTCGATATTGTGGGGAAACGTTCTTTATATAGTCAAGGTAGGTGAGGTAGAGATTTACACAATGAAAGGTGGGGAGGTTATACCTCTGGAAATGATATCTGAAGGAAATTTTTCTTCTTTTTCAAAAATTGTAGATGAGGATGACATTTTTATATTCTGCACAAAACCTTTCGCACAAGAATACCCTCCTGAAAAATTACTTCAAACAAGCATTCCTGAAGGCACTCTAAAAGAAAATCAATCCTGTTTACTGTATAAACTTCTTTTAGATACAAAGACACCGCAAGATGCGGAGATTGACACCGGTTTAGGAGAAGCTGTTCAGAAGAGTAAACAAAGAGAATTTAACGATAATATAGCAACCTTCTTAAATAAAGTATTAGGGTTGGTCTCACCTATATTAAATAAGGTAGGTTTAATAACTAAGCCGCTATTAGAAAAAATTTCCTCGTTAATATCAAAACTAATTCCAAAAAGAAAAATGGTTTTGTTCACCAGAAAAATAGAACAAACAACAAGAGGAAAAAATAAAAAAGTACGCGCATGGATATTGTTGGGATTAATTTCATTCATCGCTGCTTTTTTGGTATTTAATATTTTCAAATCTTTTGTTTTTAAAGAAAAACCTAAACCGGAAGAGCCTGTGGAAGAAGTGCATCAAGCAGAAATAAAAGAGGAGGTTGTTGTTGAAGACAGATCAAAGGACGAAGAATACAAAATATTCAGGATAAAACCTGAGGTTTTTTACGATATTAAAATTGCAGATTCAGAAGCGGAGCCTACGGAAATACAGATTATTAATGAAAAAATAGTAGTTGTTGATAAAAATACCGGAAAAATATTCAAATCAGAGGTATCCTTACCAAACTTTTCTGTGGAACCAAATACATATATAGGTATTAGATCCTTAGGGGAGGAAGGTGGTTTAGTTACGTTTCTTGATGATGAAGGATATAAAACTTACGATATTGCTAATTCGCAATTAAAAGACACGTACGACCTGTCATCAGCAAAAATTGTTTATCCTTATTCGGGATATATTTACTCTGTATCTGATGATGTTTTAAACAGGGGCTCTGTACAAAATAATGAGTTGACACAGGTAGTTTGGGGGCAGAATCAAAACTTTAAAGATGCTGTTTCAATATCGATTGCTTACAGTGTGTATGTTCTGACAAGTCAAGGCGAGCTGGTGAACTATTCGGGAGGGGTTAAGACCGATTTCACAGTTTCAGGCTTAGATAAAACGTTCTCAAACCCGGTCAAAGTAGCTGCGGATTTGGATTTTCAAAATATTTATGTGGCCGATAGAGGCAATAATAGAGTAATCGTACTAAACGAAGACGGAGAATTATTAAAACAATATAAAAACGACGACGATTCTTTATGGCGCGACATCAGAAGCATCTCGATATCCTCTGACGAGAAATATTTGTTTGTTTTAGACACAAGCAAACTGTATAAAGTAAGTCTTGAGTAATTCCTTAACTTATTAGTTTTTTCTGTTAAAATATCAGGATGTTGACCTAAGGGCTTTTTGTAAGTAGAATACCAATGCCCTAAACGAATATATGCAAATACAAGCAAAAAAGAGAGAAATTCTCGGAAAGAAAAATAAATACATAAGAAGAGACGGAGAAATCCCTGCTGTTGTTTTTGGTAAGGGAATGGAATCGGTAAATATTACGGTTGATTACAATACTTTTGAAAAAACCTTTAAACAGGCAGGTGAAACAGACCTTTTGGACGTAGTAACAGAAAAAGAAAAATACAAGGTTCTTGTAAAAGATGTTCAATACGACCCTGTTAGTACCAGAATATCACACGCTTCTTTATATAAACCGGACCTTACAGTTAAAACAGAAGCTCAAGTCCCTGTGGAAATTGTGGGCGAAGATACAAACGAGCTTATTAAATCAGGAGTGGCTTTGGCGTTACTGTTATTACAGGAAATTACAGTGGAAGCACTGCCTGAGGATATCCCCCATCATTTTGTTATTGACGTCTCAGCAATAAACGAGATAGGGCAAGGGGTGACTGTCTCTCAGCTGGAATATGATAAAGATAAAGTTTCAATACCAAACATTGACCCGGAAGAAATGATTGTAAGAATTGACGAAATTGTAGTACAGGAAGAAGAGCCCGAAGTTACAGTAACAGAAGAAGAAGCTATAGCAGGTCTTGAAGCCACAGCAGAAAAACCTGCAGATGAGGAAGAGGAAAAAGCAGAAGAAAAAGAGTAAAGAACGGGCGCTAAAAATTTATCCAAATATTCCACTATTAAATGAACGACGATGTTCTTGATGAATCACTTCCTTCTATTTTTAAGGTCTTAAGCACTACTTACTTTTCCGGCCATGAAGAAGATATCAAAAGTTCTTCTTCGCCTTCAAATTTTGGTATGTTTTCCCAGATGGATTCGGTAACAAAAGGCATAAACGGATGTAAAAGCTTTAGACCGGTCACATAGACATATCTTAAAACGGACAGTGAAGTAATTTTCTCCTCTCCCGACAAACTCTTAACATGTTCGATATAATTATCAGCTATCTCGTGCCACATAAACTGATAAATTAAATCGGAAGCGTCTGAAAATCTAAATCTTTCCAGGTTAGCGTTGACATTACTAATAAGTTTTCTCAAACCCTCCAGCAACTCGTTGTCTACATCGCTTAAATCTTTTTTATCCTTATCAAAATAATTGAAGGAAACACTCTCTTCAAAATCCCCCATCATCATAAGCATAAATCTTGCCATATTCCAAAGTTTATTGGCAAAGTTTCTGTAAGCTATGACTTTATCTTTTGGAAATGCAAAATCTTTTCCATTTGCGGTCCCGCTTATCAAACCCATTCTTAGAGCATCTGCACCGTATTCTCCAATATAGTCTAAGGGATCAATAACATTTCCCAAGGATTTGCTCATTTTCTTACCATCCAAAGCCCTAACTAAACCGTGCAGGTAAACATCTTTAAAAGGAGGCTTGCCGGTTAGATAAATTCCAAACATAATCATTCTGGAAACCCAAAATCTGATAATTTCCCAGCCGGTCTCCATAACTGAAGTTGGATAAAAATATTTAAAATCCTCGGAGTCCGGGTACCTTAAAGTAGCTATGGGCCAGTGGCCTGAAGAAAACCAAGTATCAAAAGTGTCGGTTTCCTGAAGAAGCCTGGCTTCTTCCGGGCTGAGCCCGCCTGCGGGCTCAGCCCTGTATTTTGCATCTTTTGGCGCAATTAAATTCTGCAAACCGTTTTTAATCTCTTCAAAAGAGTATTTATTAAGTAAATCCTTTATCTTACCTGTGATTCTCTCGCCGTGTGAATCAATAAATGTAACTTGAATTTCGGGGTTTTCGTTAACATCATACCAAATAGGAATTCTTATCCCCCATACTATTTGCCTTGAAATAGGCCAATCTCTCATTTCTTCCATCCACCTTGTGTAAGTAATCTGCCTCCACTTTGGATATATTTTTACATCTCCTTTTAACACTGCGTCTAAAGCAGGCTTCTTTAACGAGTCCACTTTTATAAACCAGTTAGGAAGAACCATCGGCTCTATTTCGTGGCCTCCTTTATAACAAACAGTTATCGAGTTGGCATAATTGTTATCAATTTTTTCAATCATTCCCATTTCCTGAAGGTCCTTAACGACTTCTTCCCGAGCGACAAGAACTTCCATACCGGCGTACTTTCCGGCATTTTCATTCATCTTGCCATCAAAACCAATCACACTAACTATCGGAAGTTTATGTTTTAACCCAATCTCGTAATCATTCTTATCATGTGCAGGTGTTATTTTTAAAACTCCTGTACCAAAACTCATATCAACATACTTGTCTCCAATAACCGGAATTGAAAATTTACCCAAAGGATCTTCGTATTCAATCTCTTTTCCAATGTATTGCTTGTATCTTTCGTCATCAGGGTTTACTGCTAAAGCTACATCGCCGAACTTTGTTTCAGGCCTCGTGGTTGCCACGACTAACGGGCCGTATTTAATATAGTAAAGATTACTAATCTTATCTTTGTGCTTAATTTCAAGGTCGGCAAAAGTAGTTCCGCATTTAGGACAATAATTAACGATATAATCATCTCGGTAAATTAAACCTTCGGACAACATTTTTTGAAAAGTGGAAGTTACTGTTTTCACAACAGATTCGTCTAAAGTGTAAGTGTAGCGAGACCAATCCAATCCCGGCCCCATTCTTTTCATTTGATTTTGAATAACCCCTTTATTTTCCTCAACAAAATTCCAAATTTCTTTGTATAAAGAGTCTCTATCAAAATCGAATCGAGACTTCCCTTTTTCTTTTAAAGATTTTTCAAAAACTACCTGAGTCTCAAAACCCGCGTGGTCAGTGCCAGGAAGCCATAGAGTAGAGTAGCCAGACATTTTTTTCCAGCGAATTAAAATATCCTCAATTGCCAGCATTAAAACGTGACCGGTGTGAAGTTTTCCGTTTGCATTAGGTGGGGGAAGAACAATTGTGAAAGGCTTTTTTTCAGGCTCTATCTTACCTTTAAATACACCAGAATCTTCCCATTTTTTTTGGATTTTTGGCTCTTGAATTTTATGATCGTATTTCTTATCCATAAGAACAGGTCGATGTTATCAGAAATATAAAGATAGAACAACGTTCATTTAATTAACACCGTGTGGTTATTATTATAGAATATAAATATGTCAGAAAGTATCAAAGCTATGGGAGGAATAAACGAAATTTCATTAAATGAGTATGAAAAATTTATAAGAACATTCATTCCGGAAAATTTAACCCAGGAACAATTACCAACATACCTATCTGAAAAACGCTCGGAATTAAGGGTTAAGTATGGCATGCCTGACAGGCAGCCTGTCTTGGACGGGAAAGAAAAACTAGAAGAATATCACGAGAAGCTACTTCTCTTGGCTGGAGAAAAAGAAATTGGTGTAGCAAGTGATTTCGAGGAATACACCCAAAAACACCACCTACCGGGAGGGGCTAATGCCTGCTTTGGAGACGATACCGACTATAAAATACACGTTAAAAAAGACTTTAATCCGAACGACGTCCCTAATGTAAAGTCGCTGGAACATGAATTAGTACACGCGTTACAGTATAAAAACGAACCTGGTATGCCAATTGAGCAGAAAGAGTTTGAAGCTTATTTAGTTGCTGATGGACTT
>JAKLGS010000039.1 GCA_022710505.1 Patescibacteria group bacterium | reverse complement strand
TCCAGCTTGTCCTAAATTATATTGGGGGCAGATGTCAGATTCTATAAAGGAACGTTTTACTGATATACAAAATATTTTAATTTTAGGATTGGGCGGGGGAACTTTAGCTCATCTATTATCGAGATCTTACCCAGAGGTAGATATTACAAGTGTTGAATATGATGAAGTGATGATTAAACTAGCCAAGGAGTATTTTTATGTTGATAAGATTCCAAATCATAGAATTATTCATGAGGATGCTTTGAGGATAGTAATAGAGCCTGAAGAAAACGATATAGCTCCCAGCTCTTTAGATTTGTTAATTGTAGATGTTTTGAACGGTGACAAGTACCCGGATCTTGGTAAAACAGGAAACTTCATTTCTGCCGTAAAAAGATTAATTAGACCCGGAGGTCATATTGTGTTTAGTAGAATATATACTGAATTTTTCCAGGAAGAAGTTAATATTTTTGTAGACAGTTTGGAAAATTATTTTAGTGAAGTCGAAACTGAAGTTGTAGCCGGTTATACGAATTCAGACAATTTGTTAATATTCGGAAAGGTTTAACAGTGCCTTTAATCAAAGCTCTCATTTTAGGGATAGTCCAAGGTTTGACAGAATTTTTACCTGTTTCTTCTTCTGCACACCTCATAATTTTTCCGGATGTTTTAGGTTGGGGGGAGCACTCTTTGTCCTTTGATACCACGCTTCACCTCGGAACATTATTCGCTCTTATTGTTGTTTTTTGGAAAGATATTTTATCAATAATTAAGTCACTTTTTTTGGATATTAAGAAGCATAAAAAATCTTTCAATCACTACTCCTCGAAATCTTGGTTGGCTTTCAAAATTTTTATCGCATCGATACCTGTAGGGTTAGCAGGGCTCTTCTTCGGAGATTTTTTAGAAAATAAATTTAGAGGAATTTGGTTCGTAATTATATTTTTGTTAGTGGGAACTCTTATAATGTACATTGCTGAAAAAAGATTTAAAAAAAGATTGATTGTTAAGGATGAAATATCCGTCGGTAAAAGTTTTAGAGTAGGAATTTTTCAAGCTTTAGCTCTTTTACCTGGTATATCGAGGTCGGGTTCTACCATTTCCGGAGGTATGTTCTTTGGACTAAGTCGGAAAGAGGCTGCCAGGTTTTCTTTTTTGCTATCAATTCCCGCGGTCTTGGCCGCAGGAGTTTCTCAAATTATTTCGTCTCTGGATTATTTAAATATGGCGGAAATTGCCCCCATGATGGTTGGTTTTTTTTCAAGTTTTTTAGTCGGTATAATAGCAATCAATTTTATGATGAAGTTTGTTAAAAACAACAAGCTTTACCCTTTTATATTTTACAGGTTAGGTTTAGCAGTATTTTTAATAATCTTATTCTACATCTAAGCAAATCTGCTAAAATCATCTTGTTATGTTCGGTTCATTATTTGACACAAATGAAAAACAATTGAATAAAATATGGCCTGTTGTTGAAGAAGTTAATTCTCTTGAGGAAGGTGTTAAGAAGTTAAGTAAGGAAGAAATTCAGGGAAAAACAAAAAAATGGAAAGAAGAATTACGTAAGTTTGATGAGAAAGAAATTGATAACTACTTAAATAAAATACTTCCCGAAGCTTACGCTTTAGTCAGAGAGTCCGCTACCAGAACTGTAAATATGAGACACTATGATGTTCAAATCTTAGCTGGGATAGTTTTACATCAAGGAAAAATCGCTGAGCAAAAAACAGGTGAGGGTAAAACTCTTACCGCCACACTTCCTATATATCTAAATTCCCTTGGCGGGAAAGGTGTTCATTTGGTTACACCTAACGATTATTTATCAAGACACGGTGCCGGTTGGATGGGAGCTCTTTATGATTATTTAGGAGTTTCTGTAGGGGTAATAATGCAAGAAAGGGCTTTTAAATATGATAGTTCTTTTCAAGGAACCGAATTTGAAGATTCTTATTCTGTCCATTTAAGAGAAGTAACCAGACAAGAAGCTTATCAATGCGACATCGTGTACGGAACTAATCATGAGTTTGGATTTGATTATTTAAGAGACAACATGGTTAGGTCTCTTTCTGATATGGTTCAAACCAATCCGAGAGGAGATTGGGGTGTTCACAATTTTGCAATTGTTGATGAAGTTGACTCTATTTTAATAGATATGGCAAGAACTCCTTTGATAATTTCCACTGCTGATGCAAAACCGAGTGAAAGATATCACCAAGCAAATGGAATTGTTAAATCTCTTATTAAAGATACTGACTACGAAGTTGAGGAGAAATATAAAAATGTAACTTTAACCGATTTGGGTATCAGAAGAGTAGAACGACTTTTAGGAATAGAGAATTTATATGAGCAGGATTTTGAAATGGTTCATTTGATGGAGCAGGCTCTTTCTGCAAATACCCTTTATGAAAAAGATAAAGACTATGTTGTCAAAAACGGAGCTGTGGTTATTGTAGATCAATTTACAGGTAGACTACTTCCGAGCAACAGGTTTTCTCACGGACTTCATCAAGCTATCGAAGCTAAGGAGGGCGTGACCATTCAGCAAGAATCAAAAACTCTTGCAGAAATTTCGTATCAAAATTATTTTAGAATGTACGGAAAGCTTGCAGGTATGACCGGTACGGCAGCTACCGAATCTGAAGAGTTTTTTAAGATTTATAAATTAGAGGTCGTTATTATCCCCACTAATAAAAAGTGTATTAGAAAAGATAACAACGATGTTGTTTACAAAACCGAAGCAGGAAAGTTTAAAGCTGTAGCAGATGAAATTGAAAAAAGATATAAAAAAGGACAGCCTGTTTTAGTTGGAACTACGTCAGTTGATAAAAGTGAACTCCTTCATCACTTTTTGCAGAGAAGAAATATTCCTCACGAAATTTTAAACGCAAAAAATCATGAAAGAGAGGCTTTGATAATCGCTCAAGCCGGACGAGAGGGGTCAGTAACTATCTCTACTAATATGGCAGGCCGTGGTGTGGATATTATTTTAGGAGGGGACCCGGTTGATTTGGATATGCAAAAAAAGGTGGTCGAGGCCGGTGGTCTTTGTGTTATAGGTACAGAAAGACATGAATCCAGAAGAATTGATAATCAGTTAAGAGGAAGATCCGGACGACAGGGCGATCCCGGTGAGTCGAAGTTCTTTGTTTCCTTACAGGACGACCTGATGAGAATTTTCGGTGGCGAATCTGTTTCAAGAATTATGGATAGGTTTGGTTTGGACGAGAATATCCCTTTGGAAGCAGGCATTGTTTCCAAGTCTATAGAAAACGCACAAAAGAGAGTGGAAGGTTTTAACTTTGACAGAAGAAAACAGTTAGTTGAGATGGACGATATTATGAATACTCACAGGGAGGTTATTTATAAATTAAGGAGAAGAATACTAGAGCTCGGGGGCGGGGTTGAAGATTACAAAGATTGGTTGGTTGAAAAGTTTTCAGAATTTTCTTCTTTGAGTAGGGAGTTTTGGGATGAGCGTGAAAAGGAATTTGGAAAAGAAACATGGTTTCAAATTGTTAGTGGATTTGGATGTCCTGTTATAGATTTTATGTGGATGGACCATTTGGTTGATATGGATCAGTTAAGGGAAGGTATTGGATTGAGAGGTTACGCGCAAAGAGATCCTATGGTTGAATATAAAAGAGAAGGTCATGAAAGATTTGAGATCTTAGTTTCTAAGGTTTATTCGATGGTAGGAGAAAGATTATCTTCAATTTCAAAAGATGCTGTTCCTGAAAAAAGTTCTCATTCGGATGTTTCTAGAAAACTTACATATCATAAAAGTGAGTTGGAGACAGGTGTTTCTGAAGAGGGTATGGAAATGAGCGAGAGAAAAGTAGTCGATGATTCGGGGCGAGAAATGAAGGTAGAAAAAATTGAATCTGGTAGAGAGAAGGTGGGGAGGAATGATCCATGTCCTTGTGGAAGTGGGAAGAAGTTCAAAAATTGTCACGGAAAAAATATCTAACCTCCAAGTTTTTTAGTGCGCCACAATTTTTCCGTCACTTCGTGATGTAGAACTGCCATGGTAGAAACGTCTAGAATTATTTACTAACTTTTGCACTGCAGTTCTTGCGCCGCTTTGCGTCCAATAATTTTCACGAGAGTAGCATTTTTCCTCTATTATTTTGTAACGCTCTAAAATTCTTGCATCACTATGTGATGAAAAAAATTGTCACGGAAAAAACATTTGATTCTAGGTTTTGTACTGCGCCACAATTTTTGTGTCGCTTTGGGTTCAAAAAATTATTGAGCTAGCATTTGGTTTGCGGTTTGAAGACCCGCGTTACAGTCAGCGCTTGTAGGTTCATATTGTAAACAAGCTTCAAAATACTTTTTAGCATTTTCAAAATCTTTTTCCTCCATGTAGATAATTCCTAGTTTATAAGCTGATGGGTATAACCTTGGATTCATTTGTAATGATTGTTCCAGATATCTTATGGCTTGAGGTATGTTACCTTGTACCATATATATGTGACCGATATTATGTACCGCGTCTGCGTAATCAGGTTTTAGCGCATATGATCGTTTAAAGTTTTCCAAAGCTCCCTCAAGATCTCCTTCATTTGCAAGAACATCGCCCATGTTGTTATAAACTCTGTAACTGTAGGGAGCAGTTTTCTTGGAAGCAATCCACAAGTTTTTACTATTTCTCAAATCATTATTTCTAAGAACCGTTCTTAAAGAGTACAAAGAAATTATTATGATTGATGCGTATAGAACAAAATTATTTTTCTCTACACCTTTTTTTACCTTTCCTTGTTTTTTATTTTTCTCGTTAATTTTATTTTCGAAGTATATTAATCCGATGCCAATTATTGCTGATGAAAATATTGAAGGTATATAAAGGTATCTCTCGGCAGCTATCCAAGCAACTATAACCGGACTAAAAGAAGGGAGCACTCCGAAAATTATCATCAAAAGTAGTCCTGAAATTCTTCTGTCTTTTTTCATAAAGTAAAATATGGCAAAGATAACGGCAAAGGTTAAAAACACCATAAATGTATATTCTGCGGGTGTTATGTATTTACCTTCATGGTAAATACTTAATGTTTTTGGGTAAAACAATGTTGTGTATTCCATATATATTGTATAGGGGATTCTATTGATTAGAGGTGTGGCTGTTGCAGTATCAACGTAATACAGAGTTTCTAAACCCTGAACCCTTTCTTTAATATATCCTGGTAGTAGAGCAATCGCGAAAGCTAAAGAGGTTAATAAGTATGGTAGATACTGTTTAATATTTGAAAATTTAATCTTTTTTTCAATTATAAACTGATCCATTAAAACTAATAAGAATGGTGTCACTAAAATCCAACCCCCACCCCTATAAAAAATAAGTGAGAAAACATAGATAAGAGTTGATATTAGCAAATAGATTTTATTATCGGTTTTTTTAAAAAGTGCAAAAAATATTAATGTTGGGATAATTATCGAGGCTCTTCCCGCATACCAAACACCCGCATGCCAACTAATGGCTTCGGTGTTTGCAGGATGAGCTATAAAAAGTAAAGTTCCAATTATTGATATTTTCTTGCCAAAAAGTATGTTTAAAAGAATAAAAACTAAAATACCATTTAACATATGAAACATTATCGAAACGATATGAAAAACAGACGAATTAATACCAAATGTTTGGACGACAACAGACATTACAATAGTAAAAGCATCAAAAGATTTTAGTGCTAGTCCAAAATCATGAAACTCAGGTGATGTGAAAGCCTTTGAGTAATCATCTAAATTAACAAAATCTCCGGTGATAATGTTGGCATAGATTAATAATGTAAATATTGTTATTACGACAATGAATAATTTATTTTCTTTAATAAACTTTTTGAAAGTCTTAAAATTATAAAAAGTTAAGTCTGAATTATTTACTACATCGACTGATTTTATTTCTTTGTCTTTTTTCATCGGAATTCATTTTACTATACAATTTAAAATTCTTCACTTATCATTTAATGATATTTGGATTATTATTTGTTGGATTATGAAAATTAAAAGTTTTATTGGCGAGATAATTGAGACAGTTTTGCTTTCAGCCGTGGTAATACTAATGATTTACCATTTTATCGCATCTGTTGAAGTTGTTTGGGGACCAAGTATGGAGCCGAATTTTCACTCAGGAGAAAGAATATTAGTGGATAGAGTAACCACCAAATTTTCGGAATTAAAAAGAGGAGATGTGGTAGTTTTTTACCCGCCTAATGATGATTCAAAACATTATATAAAAAGAGTTGTGGGAATTCCCGGAGATGTTTTTAAAATAATAAACTGTAATGTGGTAATTTCCCGAGATGGGAAACATTATGTTTTATCCGAAAATTATTTGTCAGAAGGTGTGTGTACTGAGGCTGGTTCTTTTATAAAAGAGGGCAGGTCAATAAAACTAACAGACAATCAATATGTCCTTTTAGGTGATAACAGGCCCCAATCTCTTGATTCGAGAAACATCGGTGTTATAGATAAAAGCAGGTTGGTAGGTAGAGTTGTATTTAGATTTTGGCCAATATCAAAAATTGGGTTTATAAAATAGGTATTGACACATTTTTGTTATTATGGTAACTTTCGCACTGTCCCAAACACGTCCGCAAAAAATAATAGGTACAAAGATACCCAGTAGGGATGGGTTTCTTTTTATCTTTATTTCAGTTTGGTACTTTCAAAAAATTTATATTTCACTAGTTAATTCTTTATTTGAAAAGGCTTATAATTAAAATTTAATGCGAGAAACTTTTTTAAAAAGAAAAATAGCTCTTCCTTTACCAAATTTAGTGGGAGTACAACTTGAGTCATTCGATTGGCTTAAAAGAGTTGGTTTGAAAGAAGTATTGGATGAGCTCGGTACTATAGAAGATAACTCCGGAAGAGGATGGGTTTTAACCCTATCTGATCCAAGAGTTGATAAAGAAAATATTACGATAGAGGAAGCTAAAAGAACCGGAAGAACTTACGATGCTCCTTGGTATGTACAAGCTTCCATTGAAGATCCAATTTCCA
>JAKLGS010000038.1 GCA_022710505.1 Patescibacteria group bacterium | reverse complement strand
TGGTAATTTACATAAGTTTTAAGGAGAAAAGCATATACCAAACTGGTACACAAAAAACGAACAGATAAAAGCAAACGAAGTAAGGGTGATATCATCCAAAGGTGAAAATCTTGGAGTGATAAAGACCGGAGAAGCTATTCAAAAAGCCAGGAGCGAGGAAATGGATTTGGTTTTGGTAGTGCCTAACGCAAACCCGCCGGTAGCGAAAATTGTAGAGTTCTCTAAATTTTTGTACGAAGAAAGAAAAAAAGCAAGTAGCGCCAAGGCAAAAAGCAAAAAAACAGACGTTAAGGAATTTAGACTTGGTCCTACTACCGGAGAAGGCGACATACAAAGATTTGTAAAAAGAGCAAAAGGTTTTATTGAGGACGGGGACAAGGTAAAAATAACTGTTAAGATGAAGGGAAGAGAAGTTATGTTCCCGGAGGTCGCTTTTGACCAAATTAAAAAGATTGAAAAAGAACTTGTTGAGGTAGCAAAACTGGAAAGCGAACCAAAAAGAATGGGTAATATGATTTTTGGAATATTTGTAGGAAAATAATATATTTGGGTACAAAATAGTTTTTTTGAGTACAAAAGAAATTAATAAAGTTAATAAAAAGTAAAAGGATAAAAATGGCAAAACAAAAGATCAAAACAAAAAAGACTCTACTTAGAAGAGTAAAAATAACAAAGTCAGGAAAAATAATGAAAGGCACTATAGGTATGGGTCACCTAAAAGAAAAGAAGAGCAGTTCAAATAAAACTAAAAATTCATTAATGACCGAACAACTAAATTCAGGTCACAAGAAAATGTTTAAAAAGATGCTGAACAAGCACGGAAAGGGTAAATAATGCCAAGAGTAAAAGGTGGTTTTAGAACCAATAGAAAACATAAAAAAATATTAAAACTTGCAAAAGGTTATAGAGGAACAAGAAGTAAACTTATAAAAAGAGCTCACGAAGCCGTACTTAGAGCTGGGGAGCACTCCTTTGAAGGAAGAAGAAAAAGACCCGGAGATATGCGACAACTCTGGATTTCCAGAATTAATTCGGCTTTGAGAAAACACGAAATCATGTACAGCAGATTTATAGCCGGCTTAAAAAAATCAAACATTGAGTTAAACAGAAAAATGTTATCAGAAATAGCCATCAACGATCCCAAATCTTTTGACGAGATAGTAGATAAAGTAAAGAAAAGTCTTTAATTCCGCAATTTTTCAAACTATAATTATCTTTTATGGCAGAAGATAATCCTATACAAAAAAACTCATCTTCGGATAATGAAGATTATAGAAAAGTAGGTTTCTTCGAGGCGTTGAAAATATCCAAATGGGGACTATCGCTGTTTTTTAAAAATCACCCTTACGCAACAACAACCTACATAATAGGACAAACAATATTTAAGGTTCAGGATTTAATCTATACTTTAATATTTGCCAAGGCACTTGATGAGTTAATGAGGGTAATTCAACAACCAAATGCGATTATTGAAAGCATGTATCCGTATCTCGCTATACTTCTCACATACAGTGTTATTGAAACCATTCTTTCGTTCTTTATTGGGCAAACAGAAGCTGTACTTAGATTAAACAGTGATTTATTCTTAAGAAGAGAGTTTTACTATAAACTAAACGGACTCGGTATCCAAACCCTAGAACAACCAGATGTTAGTGACAGGGTACACAGAGCGAACGGATATCTGTGGAATATTTTTAGATACGTAGACAGCAGTATAGAATTCGTTACTAACATTGTTAAAGTTGTAGTCGCACTTGTGCTAGTACTAAGATTCATGCCTCAATTCGTAATTCTTACACTTTTAATATCTATTCCTTATTTATTCATAGACAGAGTTATGAGAGGAAAAATATATAAACTCAGGTTTGAAAACACGGAAAAAAATAGAAGGGTTAACGAGGCAGCCTATACATTGCAGAGCCCTGCCTCTCTTCAAGAGATAACGATAACAAAATCTTTTAAATATATAGATAAAATATATTCGGAATTTAGTAACTGGATTATTAACCAACATTTAAGATTCTCACAGAAATCAAGGTTGTGGGGGCATGTCGTAGCCTTCTTTCGTGATTTATTGACGTTTTATGGGTATCTTGAAATTTTCAAAAGGTTTATAAACGGAGTACTAAGTATCGGAAACGTAGCTTTTTGGATGAGGTCGCTAAACATACTGGAGAGTTCCGTCACCAAGTTAATACAAAACTTTAACGACCTGTCTGAATCAGCAATACAAATAAAAGATGTATATAAACTTTTTAAAACTGAACCAGTTATGAACGATGGGTTCAAAGAGCTGCCTGTCATGGAAAAAGGCCCAAGTATAAAATTCGAAAATGTTACTTTTTCATATCCTAGAAATGATAAAAAAGTAATAAAAAACCTAACTTTAGAAATAAAGTCTGGAGAGAAAGTTGCAATAGTAGGACAAAACGGTGCGGGAAAAACTACTCTAGTAAAACTTATCTGTAAATTTTACAAAACATCAAAAGGAAAAATACTAATTAACGATGAGGACACTTCAGAAATTAAATCCGAATCACTTTATAAAAATGTAGGAACTCTGTTTCAAGATTTTAACCAATACCACAGTTTAACTGTTAAGGAAAACATAACAATTGGAAACATTGACAACATTGATGAAACAAGGATGAGGGTAGCTGCCCAAACTGCCGATGCCATAGATTTCATAGAAGAATATCCAAATAAATTCGACACTATCATGAGCGAAAGATACAAGGGTGGTATTAGACCAAGTACTGGGCAATGGCAAAAAATTGCTTTGGCAAGATTTTTTTATAGAAATCCACCATTAGTAATATTTGATGAGCCTACAGCATCAATAGACCCTGATTCAGAATACAATATATTTTCAAAAATTTACGATTTTTTTGAAGATAAGACTGTAATAATAATCTCCCATAGATTTTCCACAGTAAGAAACGCCGATAGAATTATTGTTTTAGATGATGGAGAAATAGTAGAGCAGGGTACACATGAAGAATTAATTAAACTCAGCGGAAAGTATGCTAAGAGCTTTAAACTACAAGCAGAGGGATATAAAGAGTAAAGCTAATATTTTACTTCGAAGTCTTTTTCACCTATATCCCCGCACATTGCTAAATACCACTTATCGTTGGAAAAATACTTTTTTGAAACATTTTTCACATCATCTAAACTGACTTTTTCTACCTCGTTAAGAATCTCGGCTAAATCTTTAGGATTCTTTGGATTAAAATATATTTCAGAAATATGAGCTTCAACCCAAGATGAGGAGTTTTGCATCTCCCGAACTTTTGACTTAATTATTTTATTCTTTGCTAAATCCAATTCTTCTTGTGAAATCTCACCTGCTTCAAGTCTTTTAAATTCTGATGTTAAAACGTCCAGAACCTTTTGTACTCTATCTTTTGATGTTGAGGTTACAACCGAAAAGTAACCTCTATCAAAAAGGTTCTCAGAAGATACACTAATCATATAAACAAGACCGTTTTCTGTTCTTAATTTTCTAAACAAAGAAGAAGAAAAACCATCACCGATAATTGTTCTAACTACATCCAAAATCGCTGAATCATTACTACCAATTGGACATGTTCTAAACGAAAAACTCATATAAACCTGATCGGTGTCTTTATATTCTTTTATTTTTGTATCAATACTTCTTGGTAGAAGTAACTCTGGTTTTTCTTCTAAAATCTGGGATGTCCCACCTTCCTTAAAACCATCATTAAGAAGACTGATCAAATTTGAAAACTCAATATCACCAGCAACAACAATATACATTTTGCTTTTTGCAATTCTATTTAGATAAAATCTATATAAATCTTCCCTGGTAATCCCCGTAACAGTTTCTTTGCTACCTGCAATAGATCTTTCTGCGTAAGACCCGTTGAAAAGCAATTGCTGAGTTAAATCGTGAATATAAAAAGCTGGGTTTGACTCGTAATCAGCTATCTCACCCAAAATTGTACCCCGCTCAACATTTATTTTCGCTTCATCAAACAAGGAACCCCTCGTAAGTTCGTGCAAAAAATCTACTACTTTTGGAAAATCATTTGTAAAACCAATTTCTGCGGTAACCCCCAAAAAATCGACTCCTGTAAAAGCGTTCATCTGGCCTCCGATGCTTTCAATAAAAAGCCCAACCTCAGTTTCATCCTTAAATTTTTTAGTACTTTTAAATAAAATGTGTTCACAAAAATGGGCTAAACCCTCTTTACCTACGGGGTCGTTTGAGGAGCCGGCGTCAAATATCACAGCTGTGGAAATAGGCATATTCTTTTTATAGAAATGGAAAAGTTTAGAACCGTTGTTTAATAATGCAATATTTTTTGTTACTCCGAAATTTTCAAGTTTAAACATAGAAGTTAATTTTACCCATACAAAGTTAAAAGTAAATTAAAAAGAACAAAAACAAAGAATCAGATTTTTAGTTTAACGCCAATTTTTTCAAGGTTTTTAAAAATCTTTTTTCTTATATCTTGAGTATCTTCTGAAGAAATTTGTTTTTTATTATCCAAGTACTCGATGGAAAAGGTGAGATAATTTTTGTAGATATCCTTAAATTCTAATTTAAATATTCTTACGTCTGTTTCCAAAATTACCTTTTCTACTTGAGGATATAAAACTTTTTCCGGTACCTCAAATGTCAAATCTTCTTTTATTGAATTAAATGATGTTAGAGGGATATAAGATTTATCTTTAGTGGCATTTTTAGCTAACTCAGAGAAATCTAACTCAACCCCGAGCTTTTGTCCTCCAAAATCAACAATAGAATAGCTACCAAAATATTTCTTACTATCTAAACCTAAAATCTCAAATAACGAAGTTATGTAACCTTTAAACTCATTGTAATCGACACCTTTAGTAACCAGCGCAAGTCTTAAAGGCTGATAGGGTAAAGATTCTCCACTGTTGAGACCGTCTTTAAAATAAACATTTGCCAACTCAAATAATTTTATCTTTTCTGAGTAACTTTGATTTTTATCCAAAACGTTATCCAATTGAGGAAGTAGAGAAGTTCTTAAGTGAGTCATATCTTCATTTAAAGGATTAGCTAACTTAATAGGATTTTCACCTGCGTTTTTAAGAGAAGTAGCAGAATAGTTATAACATTCAAAAAATCCGGCGTATTTCAAAAAGTACCTAACAACTTTTTCCCAATAAAATGTCTTGTCGGTCTCTCTTACAGGTATCTCCCCAGAAGGAAGTTTAATAGGTAATTTATAATACCCGTACATACGAACTACTTCCTCAACAATGTCTTCAGGAATATCTATGTCGTCATATCTCCACGTTGGAACCTTTACATAATTATCTGATCCTGCTTCAAATCCCAAGCTTTTTAAAATTTCTAAAACCTTATCTTTTTCTATCTCGATACCTGAGATTCTATTTATTTTTTCATAATCTATTAAAACGGTCTTTGGTACTAAAATTATATTTTCAAAATCAATCAAACCGGAAGAGGGAACAGCGCCTGAAAATTCCGAAATCATTTGTGCGGAATCCCGTAAAGCCTCGAGAACACCACCATAATCAATACCCTTTTCAAATCTTAAAGCGGCGTCTGTTCTATGCCCTAAACTCATAGAAGCTTTTCTAATTTTTCCCGGATCATATATTTGTACGAAAAGAAGTATTTTCTTAGTATTTTCATCTACCTCACTGTTTTTTGCCCCCATAATGCCGCATAAATCAATTAATCTTCCCTCACCGTCTTCTATTACAATCACTCCTCCGGGTAGTTTTCTTTCAATCCCGTCCAAAGTGGTAACAACCTCTCCTTCCAAAGACTCTCTTACAATCATTTTATGACCAAGAATCTTATCGTAATCAAAAACATGCATAGGCTGGCCCCTATCTATCATCATATAATTTGTAACATCAATAACGTTACCGAGAGGCCGGATACCAACCTTTTCAAGCCTATCTTTAATCAATTTCGGAGATGGGGCAAATTTAACATTTTCCATTACTATTGCGGTAAATCTGGGAACCAACGATTTATCAGAAATTACAACTTCAACGGAATCCTTATCTACCAAATTCATATTTTTTTCATTTTTATTTTTTACCCATTCACATTTATAGCCGTGGCTTACCAAGACCGCGTAAACCTCTCTAGCTACACCTAAGACGGAAAGAGCATCGCCTCTATTTGGTGTTACTTCGATTTCAAAAATATCATCACCACCTACGTGTTGGATTTTTTCTACACTAAAAGAGTGTAATGATAATAAATTTGCTACATCCTCAGCTTTTACGTCAGTTTTTATATAATCTTTTAACCAAGAGTAGGGTATAGATATATTCATATTAAAATTGCTCCAAAAACCTTAAATCATTTGAAAAAAGATGTCTGATATCGTCTATTTTTGTTCCTGATTTCATCATATAGGTTCTTTCGACACCCCAGCCAAAAGCAAACCCCGTGTATTTGTTTGAATCCACACCACCAGCTTTTAGAACATTAGGATGAACCATACCTGCTCCACCTAACTCTAACCACCCACTTTTACATAACTTACATCCTTTGCCATGGCAAAAACCGCAGTCTATATCAACCTCAAAGCTTGGTTCAGTAAATCTAAAATGATAAGGTCTTAATCTAGTTTTTCTATCCGGTCCAAAAAATGATTTTGCAAAGTAATTAAGAACTCCTATAAGATGAGAGATGTTTATGTTTTCATCAATTACAAGCCCCTCGAACTGATAAAAGCTGGGGACGTGTGTTAAATCTATCTGCCTTCTTCCGCATCTTGAAATGTTTAACATTCTTATTGGCAGGTTTCCTCTTTGCATTTCTCTGACTTGACCGCTGGAAGTATGAGGGGTAATAACAAGTCTCCCTAGTTTCTCATCTACTGGTTCGTTAATAAAAAATGTTTCCCACTCATCCCTTGCAGGGTGTGTTTCGGGCATATTTAAGGCTTCAAAAGCAAAATACTCTCGTTCAATTTCAGGGTATCTTACTCTAGTGAAACCTAAAGGTACAAATACCTTCAC
>JAKLGS010000037.1 GCA_022710505.1 Patescibacteria group bacterium | reverse complement strand
TCTAATTTTTATAAAGCAACAGACTCGAATTTAAAAATTATTCCGGTCATTAATAAAATAGATTTAGATACAGGAGATATTGAAAAAATTAAAAAAGATATGTGCCAAACATTCGGTTTTGAAGATAATGAAATATTGTGTGTATCAGGAAAAAACGGCGAAGGTGTGGAGGAACTTTTAGAAAAAATCGTTGAGGTAGTTCCCTCCCCAACCGGAAAAAAAGATAGCCCTACAAGGGCGCTAGTCTTTGATTCTTCTTATGATGAGTATTTAGGAGTAGTGGCTAATGTAAAGGTAGTGGACGGTAATTTTAAAATTGAAAAAAACAAAAAAATAAAATTTATGGCTACAGGGGCTACAGCCTCACCCGAAGAAGCAGGGTATACAAAAATAAAAAGAGTTAGAACAGATACTTTGATGACAGGTGAAGTCGGTTATATTGCGACAGGACTAAAAGATATTCATACGGTAAAAGTCGGGGACACCGTAGGCTGGGAAGGTGAGAAACCGTTACCACTTCCGGGATACAAGGAAATCAAACCTTTTGTTTTTGTTTCAATTTACCCGATAGATAATTCAAAATCTACACATTTAAGAGAAGCTTTGGAAAAGTTATCTTTATCTGACTCGTCTCTTACTTATGAGCCGGAAAACAATACAGCGCTCGGATTTGGGTTTAGATGCGGATTTTTAGGTCTTTTACATGCGGAGATAGTGCAGGAAAGACTCGAACGAGAATACAATCTAAGTTTAATTTCAACTACACCGGCTGTTAGATACAAAATTACTAATACGAGAAATGAGGTTTTTTTTATAACCTCTCCGGCGGATTTACCCGATGTAACAAGTCTGAAAGAGATTCAAGAACCTTGGATTTTGTGCAGAATAATTTGCCCTGCCGTTTATTCGGGCCAAGTAATTAAATTGTGTACAGATAGAAGAGCGGTTTTAAAAAAAATGGAGTACCCTAATGAAAACAACGTGTTTTTTGAATATGAGCTTCCTTTGGCTGAACTTGTCTATAATTTTTTTGATGATTTAAAAAGTGTTTCATCAGGATTCGCAAGCTTAGATTATGATTTTCTGGATTACAAACCTGTTATGGCAGTTAAATTAAATGTACTCGTTCATGGAGAAATTGTTGATCCTCTGACTAATATTGTTCTTAAAAATAAAGCTCCAGAAATTGGTAGAAATTTGTTAAAAAAGCTAAAAGATATAATTCCAAGACAGCAGTTTGCAGTTTCTTTACAAGCAGCAGTTGGCGGAAAAATTTTAGCAAGAGAAGATATTCCGGCAATGAGAAAAGATGTTTTAGCTAAAATGTCCGGAGGCCATAGAGAAAGAAAAGATAAACTTTTGGATATTCAGAAAAAAGGAAAGGCCAGAATGAAAAGAATTGGAAAAGTTGATATACCTCAGGAGGCTTTTAGACAGATTTTGACGAAATAGGGCTGCCAACATAAATACTGTCGGCAGCCCCGATACTACTTCAACTCCTTTCCCATTAAGGTTAATATATACAACTTAAGCTCAGTAGTAGCTCCCGTGATTGATTCTTTACTATTTCTATCTATTTTTTCTATCTTAGATAGATATTTAACGAACCAGAGAGACAATTTGTATATTAAGTTTGCCTCACTGTCGTCGTAACCACGGTAAAAAGGCTCTATTTTCTCGTATTCGGAGGAATAGATCTCCCTCACCATTTCAACTGCTATCCTATATTGCCTCTCAGGAGTTTCCATATCATAAGGTAAACGCCATTGAGTCGATATAGCCTCGTAGGCTCTTTTTATCGTATTGGCTAAAACTCCTGCAATAGCGAAGCAATTATCGACATTTATTTTCATCGTATCCAATCTCCTTTATTTTCTCTTAACCAAAAATGTCATTTAAATACTAAACGGATTTGCAGTCTACATATCTTGACAGACAAAAGTCTTCGACTGCTTTTAAACGAGCTGAAGGATCGTGTTGGGTAAACAGTGATTCTAAATACAAAAAACAGGCATCCATAATAAAGGCACGCTCCTGCTCACACGGTTTCTCACAAAACGTGACAACAATATTATCCGTCATTGCCATGCTAACCCAAAACTTTGCTTCATCACCAACCTCCATTCGAGAACGCAAGTCTGGAATTTCTTTTTCCCAACTACCCTGAACTAAAAGGAATGTCCTTTCAACCATTCTCGAGAACGTTTTAAACATCAACTTAATTAAAGCGTCTTTATTCATTTCCTTCTCCTTTAGTTTGTTGTCAATCAAAACACGATGTCTACAAGGTTTGACATTTTCGTCGCTTCGCCCTCCACCACCTCCCTTGCATTTACTATATCAAGTGTATTAAAAAAAGCTTCAACAAAAATAAAACAAAGTTCTTTTGCTTTCTCCGCAGACAAAAGATCTCTTTTGAATTCAGGGTGGCACAATAAATAAGAGCACACTCGCAACGACATAAGCTCAAGGACCTTGCGTCTCCTCTTTCCGGTTATCTTTTTAGCAGTTGGCCCTTCCCGGGTACCAGACAGCAACGATGAGCGAAGATCCATAACAAATGAATCTTGGATTATGCTCGGCAGTACTTGTGCGTAATTCACGTTATTACAATACTTAGAAGCCCTTTCCATTTTCTTCTCCTTTTTTGTTAGATTTGGAAAGGATTCTACTATATCCTATATAAGAACACAAACCAAAACCAACTCTCTTGATAATGAAAAGAGTTAGGAAAGTTGATATACCCCAAGAGGCTTTTAAGCAGATATTAACAAAATAGGGCTGCTTTCAAAGGAATTTGAAGACAACCCTATATACTTTAACTGTCTTTTTTTGATAACAAAAATAGTATCTTTTCCTCTAATTTCTGTTCAATTTCGACAGGATCGGACGTACTACAATATAGGTTGACGTAAAAAAAACAAAGATTAGTGACTAATCTCCTTTCCAAGTCATCAAAATAAGTGCATGCGAATATAAAATTGGCCATAACTAAGGCAAGTTTGTACCTTTGCCTTTTTGTTCGCAGACTTACTTGATACATGGCTCTATGTAAGATATTGTTATAGGTCTGCTGGATACACACTGAATCGCGATAGACGCGTTGGATACACACGGATACGGTTTTAACAAAACAAGATAAGACCTTCTTATTAAGTGCTTCGGCCATAGTAGTCTCCTTCTACTTTATAGTTTGAAAAAGATACTACCACACCCTATATTAATTGACAAACCAAAATCCCTCTTGACACATTTAGCACTCGTGCTATATTATTGATAATATGTTGACCGAAAGACAAATAGAATTATTACAAGCAATTATAGATGACTATATAAACACTGCGGAGCCTGTAGGCTCGGTAGAGATAGTAAAAAGCCATAATTTAAGGTGCTCCCCCGCTACCGTCAGAAACGAAATGGCAAAATTAATTGACATGGGTTTTCTTGAAATGCTTCACACCTCATCAGGCAGAGTGCCAACTAAAATGGCTTACAAACTTTACATCCAAGACTTAATGCAAGAGGAGGAATTACCTGTTTTACAAGAAGTAGCATTAAAACAAAGGCTTTGGTCAAATAGATTTGAGGTAGAGAAATTACTACGAGAAACTACATTAGCTTTAGCAGATGCTACTGATTGTTTATCCATTGCAACCACAGATAACGGTTTTGTAACCTACTCCGGAGCTTCAAACGTTCTTGAACACAAAGAGTATTGGGATATAGACATCGCCAAAGCAACCTTAAAAATACTTGATGATTTTGATACCTTAAACAGAATTTTTCAAAGTGTAATGCCCGGACAAGAAACCTACACCCTAATCGGCGACGAAATACCAGTAGAAAAACTAGAAAAAAGTACACTAATTTTTGCACCTTACAGAATCGGCGAAAAAACAGGAAATATAGCAATACTTGGACCTTCAAGAATAAACTATTCAAAGATAATTCCGATGATTAAATATACTAAGAAAATTTTGGAGGAACTTGGCGGATCCTGGTAATTTTTGCCTCACTGCCTAAAATCACTATGAAAGAAGATAAAAAGGAAGGGGGTATCCCTTCGAAAAAAACACAAGAAAATTATGAAAAACAGATAAAAGAACTTCAAGATAAAGTTGAAAGTCTGGATAATAGTTGGAAAAGAGCTCTCGCTGATTACAACAACTTAGAAAAAAGAACTACAGAAGAAAAGGAGAATTTCTTAACGCTAGTAAAAATACAAATTTTGGAAAGCTTTTTACCATTCTTTGATAATTTAGAAAAAATACAAGAGCATTCAAAAGACGAAGGTTTGCGTTTAACTCTAAAAGATTTGCAGAAAGTTTTAAAAAATATAGGCATCGAAGAAATAGAGGCAGAAGGAAAAGACTTTGATCACAATTTTATGGAAGCAATAGAAGTACAACCAGGAGAAAAAAATAAAGTTTTAAAAGTAATTCAAAAAGGTTATTTATTAAATGGTTTTTTGTTAAGACCAGCCAAAGTGGCGGTAGGTCAACAATAAATAGGAGGAATAAAAATGTCAAAAATATTAGGAATAGACTTAGGAACTACAAATAGTTGTATGGCAGTGATGGAGGGCGGAAGTGCTAAGGTAATACCAAACGCCGAAGGTGCTAACACTACCCCATCAATCGTGGTGCCCGACCAGAACATTGTCGGAATCCCAGCAAAAAGACAACAAGTAGTAAACCCAAAAAATACAATCTTTTCAATAAAAAGATTAATGGGTAGAAGGTTTGATGACCCAGAGGTTCAAAGAATCAAAGGCGACTACCCTTATGAAATTGTTGAAGGAAAAAACGGGTTGGCTTGTGTTGAAGTTGAAGGTAAAATCTACACACCACAGGAAATTTCAGCAAAGATACTTGCGAAAATGAAGGCTGACGCTGAAGCGTTTGTTGGACAGAAGATTACAAAAGCAATAATTACAGTACCTGCATACTTTAACGATTCTCAAAGAACTGCAACAAAAGAAGCGGGACAGATAGCAGGTTTTGAGGTAGACAGAATTATCAACGAACCAACAGCTTCTTCTTTAGCTTATGGTTTAGATAAAAAAGCAAATGAAAAAATAGTTGTTTACGATTTGGGTGGTGGTACTTTTGATGTCTCAGTTTTAGAGATTGGTGACGGTGTTTTTGAGGTTAAAGCCACGAATGGAGACACATACTTAGGTGGAGATGATTTTGATCAAAAAGTAATTAACTGGCTTTTGGAAGAGTTCAAAAAAGAAAACGGTGTTGATTTATCTAAAGACAGGCAAGCAATGCAAAGGTTAAAGGACGCAGCTGAAAAAGCCAAAATTGAACTTTCATCAACTATGGAAACCGAAATAAACATACCGTTTATTACAGCAGATAGTTCGGGTCCCAAACACTTAAACATCAAACTTACCAGATCAAAACTTGAACAACTAGTCGACGACCTTATTCAAAGAACGATAAAACCTATGGAAAACGCGTTAAAAGATTCGGGTTTGAGCAAAAGTGATATTAATGAAGTTGTTTTGGTTGGTGGAATGACCAGAATGCCTAAAGTTACCCAAGTAGTAAAAGAATTCTTCGGAAAAGAACCAAATAAAAGCATCAACCCGGACGAAGTGGTAGCACTCGGAGCAGCAATTCAAGGTGGAGTTTTAACTGGAGACGTTAAAGACGTTCTACTTTTAGATGTAACACCTTTAACCTTAGGAATTGAAACATTAGGAGGAGTTTCTACACCTTTAATAAACAGAAATACGACTATACCAACTCAAAAGAGTCAGGTATTCTCTACTGCGGCTGATAGTCAAACCAGCGTAGAGATAAATGTTCTTCAAGGTGAAAGAAATATGGCTTCTGACAATAAATCATTAGGTAGATTTATGCTGGATGGAATTCCCCCAGCACCAAGAGGTGTCCCTCAAGTAGAAGTTATTTTTGATATTGATGCAAACGGAATACTAAATGTCACGGCAAAAGACAAGGCTACAAATAAAGAGCAAAGAATAACTATTCAGGGTGGGACTGGATTATCAAAAGAGGAAGTTGAAAAAATGGTAAAGGAATCAGAACTTCACGCTGATGAAGACAAAAAGAGAAAAGAGGAAGTTGAAACGAGAAATTTAGCCGATGGTCTTTGCTACACCGCTGAAAAATCTGTAAAAGATGCAGGGGACAAAATACCCGAAGACTTGAAAAAAGACATTGAGGAAAAAGTAAAAGGTATTAGAGATAACTTGCAAACAGACAGCGTGGAAACCTTGAAACAAAAGACTCAAGAACTCTCCAGTATTCTTCAGAAAATTGGGGAACACATGTATAAACAAGGCGGACCAACCCCAGGAAGTCAAGATCAAAACCCAGGGAATAGCAGCAATGACCAGGACAAAGGAAAAGACGGGGACAATAAAAAAGATGAACCTGTAGAGGGTGAGATAGTTGAATAATTATTTAGCTCAAGTCTTCGTTATTTCTTTAACGGTGAGTTAAAAATAAGAGATTAGAAATAAAGAATCAGAGAGGGGCGCCGAAGGCGCCCCTCTCCTCTTTTTATCTTTTTTATCTTTTTAATCGTATCTTAATTATCTTTTCGAACTTATATACTTTAGGTCTACTCCAGTTCTGTCTTTTAACACAAAGTCCTGAAAAAAATAAATCAACTATATATTTTCGGTATCGTCCAGAAAAGACTCTGAATCGTCTGCATCATCAGTTAAAATTTCTTTCGAAACATCGATGTCCGATCTTATTTCTTCCGAGTTTTCAGGACCGGGAACCATAGAATCAATACCCATCTCTTCTGTAGAATAAACTTCTTCCGAAACAACACTAACTGTGTCCCCTACCGAGGAATCCCCGATAACAGGTTGGGCTTTAATATCAACACTCTCTTTCTCTATATCACCAACCAATTCGGATTCATCAGCTAACTCAAGTGGTAAATTATTACTACCCCCATCGTCTAAAACTTTATCATCACTAGAATCAGACGTGCTTGAAGACGAGCCTGAAGGAAATTTTGTATTGTCGTCCATAACTTTTTCCCTTTTTAAAATTTTTTATTGCTTAAAGTATATCAAAGGTTGACTGACATCATAAATAGTGATTATATTTAATTAAATTTAACTGCCCT
>JAKLGS010000036.1 GCA_022710505.1 Patescibacteria group bacterium | reverse complement strand
GCTCCTTATTTTGGTGAGGAGGATATAATATCGTTGGAAAGATTTCAGGTGTACACTAAGCTAATGGTGGATGGGATGACCTCTCATCCTTTTTCAGCTAAAATACTAGTTCCTTGGGCTGATGATTTTATGGTTAAAAAAACTAATAATAGAGAAAAAGTGTTACAAAGAAGTAGAGAAAAGTACGCGGTGCAAAGAGATGTGGTAGAGGGAAGAATTAATAAGTGGCTTACCACAAGATTTGATAAAGGTCTGGCCATTGCTCAGGAGTATTCAGAAAAAAATATAAATGAAGTTAAGAAGGATATAAATTTAGAGAGTACGGAGGAGTAAAAAATGTCAGAAAATAATGAACAAACTAAAGATAATTTTGATTTTCAGGGAAATTATCAAAAGAAGTATGAGAATATAAAAAATTTAGTACAAGCTGCTTTAAATCAGTTGGATAAGGTTCAAAATGCTATCGAATTGTTGGAGAGCGAAGATAGAAGAGCTCATTATCAAAGTATACCCGGAACAGAAGGTGTTTTTGACGGTCAGAACCTAATAGCTCAAGACGGAAGAAAGACAGAAGTTCCGTCAAATTACGCTGCAAAATCTAAACTCGTTTATGGAGATATTTTAAAAGTATTTACCGATTCAGGAAGACAAATTTTTAAACAAATAGATAGGGTAGAGAGGAAGACTGTAGAAGGTGTTTTAACAAAGAAGGAAGGTAAGTGGTATTTATTGACAGATATCGGTACTTACAAGATATCGGACGCTTCCGCGGAGTATCACAAAGCAGAGTTAAACAACAGAGCGTCTGCCTTAATTCCCGCACAAAATCCCAAGGTACCTTTTGCCTCATTAGAAAGGGTTTTTAATGAAAATAAAGAATCAAGCGTACATGTTCGACCAGAAGTTAAGGAATTAAATGAAAAAACTAATTTAAAAGTCAGTACAGTTAAAAAACCTATAAAAGATAAACAAATTGTAAAAAAACCTTCCGGTCCTATCAGCCATGGCGATAAAAGTACGAAATTTGTAAAAAAAGAGCAGGACGAAAAAGAAATTATAGTTAAAAATGTAGAAAAGCCCTTAAATAAGAAAGAAAAACCAAAAACGGAATATATTGATAATATAATGGGAGACGACGATCTGAGGTAATTATTTATTCAATTTCCTCTTCACTTTCTATTTCGATTTCCATTTCGGGTTCTTCTATAGTGCCTTTTCTCAAATAGGGTCTAATCTCTACTTTATCAGGTTTAAAGATAGGTACAGATGTTTTTATTAAAACAGTAATATCTTTGTCGTCCCATTTTATGTAAGTAACCTTGATATTAGAATGCTTTTCTACAGCGCACGTTAATCTTTGAGCAATATACTCATCTGTAATTTCACCAATTAGGATTGATTTTTTCTTTCTATCAAAATAAATCTCCACTTTATTCTTTTTTATCTTTACAGGTAGTTCCTCACCTGAGGTAATATCGCCTTTTTTAACATTTTTAGAAATTACTTGGAATACTGCTTCACAAGAGGTTCCCGGCTCTTTTAACAGAGCTTTTGTACTTAATTTGGTTCCATTTCCATTACATTCAGTTTTTTGATTTTTCGCTAGATCATAATTTTTTAAGGCGATGGAGTTTATTGGGTCTTTCTCTAAAACCTCTTTGAACATTTTCTTAGCCTTTGTAAAATCCTTTGTTTGAAGATAACACCTTCCAAGTCTAATTTTTGCATCAATATTATTGGGATATGCTTTTAATATATCGGAATTTAAGCTTATTGCTTCGGCCCATTTTTGCTTTAATGACGCCTCAATAGCCTTTTTTGTTAGTACTGCTAGGCTAAAACTCATAAGTGATAGCATATAAAAATATAAAAATTTGTCAATAAGCGATTTCTAAAAAGTTAATAATATTTTTGAATAAAAAGTAATTAAAGTGTGCTAATATATCTTCTATGTCAGGACATTCAAAATGGGCTAATATAAAAAGAAAAAAAGAAGTTACGGATGCTAAGAAAAGCAAAATATTTTCAAAAATGAGTAGGTTAATATCAGTCGCAGCAAAAAATGGTGCTGACGTAGATTCAAATCCTACTTTAAGGCTTGCAGTTGAGCGCGCAAAAGAAGCAAGAATGCCTAAGGAAAACATAGACAGGGCAATAGATAAAGGCTCGGGTCAGGGTGGTTCGGTTAGTTTTTTTGAGACTATCTACGAAGGTTTTGGACCTAACGGAGAGGCTTTCTATATTAAAGCTTTGACAGACAACATAAATAGAACTGTGGCTGAAGTGAGAAATATATTCAGTAAACACGGGGGTTCTTTAGGTGGTTTAGGAAGCACTGCGTATATCTTCTCACCGGATCCAGATAATCCGAGTTACACTATCGAGGTTGATTCTTCAGCGGCAAAAAGTTTGGAAGGAATATTAGACGAGCTTGATGATAATGATGACGTTCAGGATGTATTTGTAAATTTTCAACTACCCGAAGAATGATAATAATTGGAATAGACCCGGGTACAGCTAAAATGGGTTACGGGATAATAAAGGTTGATGATAGAGGAAAAAAAGTCAGTCTTCTGGAAAGTAACGTACTTATTACTCACCCCGATTTGGAACCCCAAAATAGACTTAAGTTTTTATATGATAGTTTAAGCGATATACTTGTCAAATTTAAACCCGATTTGATGGTTATAGAAAAACTTTTCTTCAATACTAATGCCAAGACAGCTATCGCAGTTGGCCAAGCAAGGGGTATAAGTATGCTTAGTGCCGCTAAGAAGAAAGTAAAAGTAAGCGAATATACAGCTCTTGAAGCAAAGTTAGCTTTAACCGGGTATGGCAGATCCGATAAGAAAGTAATGCAAGAAGCCGTTAAAAAGACATTTAAATTGAAAGATAAAATAAAATCGGATGATGCTAATGATGCGGTAGCTATGGCTTTATGTTATGTTAAAAAAGTATTAGAAGAACCCTGTCCGAAAAAAAAGTAGTATGTTCAAACCTATTAAAATTGAACTAGCTAAGAAAAATAAATATTTTATTCAATCAGTCCTTGTCGGAATATTCATTTACATCACTACACAGAATCTATTTGACTTAGAAGGGATAAAGTTAGCCTTGTTATCATTAATTTTAGTAGTATCTGGATCTTTAATAGCACACTCAACGGGTATAACAAAGGAAAATTTTATCTACAGTGTAATAATGCCCCTTGGAGTAATTTCGGGTGGTGTCTTGTCCTTAAAATTTTATCCGAACTTGGGGTCGGTTTTTAAAATTTTTGTAGTGGCTTTTTTTTCAGGTATGTATTATTTAGTTTCTCTTGCAGATAATATCTTTCTAGTGGTAAGTGATAGGGAAGAGATAATACCTCTTTACAGGGTAGCAGTGACTTGGAGTCAGATACTTCAGGTAATTGTAGCCATACCTCTTTTTGCGGGCATATTTAAATTAAATATAGTTACATTTACTCATTCATTAATCATTTCATTAATATCTTTTTTATTTACTTACTACCAATTATGGGTTTATAGATTTGAACCTGATGCAAAAAAGGTAGGGGAGGGGGAGAAGTTTTACATTTGTTTCTTGTCTTTTTTCATTGTATTTGTTACTTCCTTGGGAGTTTCCTTTTTCCCTTCAGAGGACTTTTTGAGAGCCTTGTTTACTTCATCCGTTCTTCTGTTCGTTTTAAATTACATATCAGCACATCTAAAAAATGAAATATCCCGAAGAATTATTATCAGGCATTTATTGATAACAGTTGTTTTTTTAATATTACTTATATTTTTTAAACCTTAATTATTTTTATTTTTATTTTAATCATTAAAATTACTTAATGCTTTGTATTGTTGTTATATAAGCAAATAGTGGGGAAGTGAAATAGGGATATACCAACATACGTTGGAACACTGTTGTCACACTATAGGCGCAAGTGATAATACTATAGGTCCTATAGTATTTAACATAACTTAATATCAGAAATTCCTCTGTAGAATTGTCATATATCTAAGCAGTAAGATTGTCATACTAATAATCTGTAAGATTGTCATACATTCTCAGAGTAGGGGATGTGGATAACTCATCGTGCGTTAATGTGTAAATTAAGAGGAAATAAAGAGATGTGTTGTCTCAAGTGCGTGAAAATAAATAATAATTAAATTAAATAAATAAATTAAAAAACAGAGAATAACATTAATTAATTCACGTGCGTTTATTCCACTTCCCCTCTTCGACAGTCTCCATTGTCCTCATTAGGCCTTATTTGATAAAAACAGCCTTACCCCTAACAAGAAGTCGTTAAACATACATTATACGACGTAGTCTGTGTTGAGTTTCGGACATCCCTATTTCCAAAATTCTCTCTAAAATTAATTCTTATATTTAGATGATTTATTGTTTGAAATAAATGTGGTAAATATTTGCACACACTTCTCTATTAAATGTTTATATTTTTTTTCTTTCTTTATATTTTTATTTACCGCTTCCCTCAATATCTTTTCCCCGCATTTTGTCCAGACACTCCCCGCCCCTTCTATTTATTTCATATCTACCCTTCATAAACGTTGGAAACATTGTAATAACAACAAAAAATAGGATTTTGCCCTAGAATCGATTTTAAGGCGTTTTTAATAAATTGACGTTACTTTTATCGTCTAAGTATGGTATTTGCGTTGATATAACGATACAGATAACCTTGGTTGGATTATTTTAGATGAGGTTAGAATATGTTCTACGTCTTTTAATAAATGTATTTATTAGGAAAAAATTTAACAAGATCAGTCTGATATTTTCATTTCAAAAATTTTGCACATGTCGTATAATTCCATTACATGTCTAACATAAAAATTTCTTCAAACCTTGACGATGTTATTTTAGATTATCTTGAATATTGCGAGATCGAAAAAAATTTGTCGCAGAATACCATAAGAATGTATCATTTTTATCTTACTGATTTTTCCCAATGGTCTCGAGACTACTTGAAAAAAGATGTCTTTACACTTGGTGATATAGATGATGACTTGGTAAAGAAATACAGAATTTATCTTAATCGAAGAATGAGTTCAAAGTCGAATCAAGAGTATAAAAGGTCTACACAAAAGACATTCCTTGTCGCACTAAGGGCGTTTTTAAGATACTTAGTTGTAGAAAAAGGTCTAGAAATACTGTCCCCCGAAAAAATAATATTAGGAAAATCTGAAGATAGAATTCCAAAATTTTTAAATACAGGGCAAATGAAAAAATTGTTTGAAGTACAAAATTTAGATAAAAAGTCGGGGGTTCGGGATAAGGCAATAATTGAAACATTGTATAGTACAGGTCTTCGTGTCTCCGAGCTTGTTGCGTTAAATCGTGATGAGGTAAATTTTGACACAGGTGAGTTTACTGTTTTAGGTAAAGGAAGAAAAGCACGTACTGTTTATCTATCCCCGGAGGCAATAAAGTGGTTAAAGAGATACTTAGGAACTCGGGCCGACCCTTTTATACCTTTGTTTATAAGATACTCCGGTAAGAAAATGCAGGAAAATGACTTTGATGGCGAATCTTTGAGAATTACCCCAAGAAGTATCCAAAGACTTATTAAAAAATATGTTAAAAGATCAGGTATATCGATAGATGCTACGCCACATACCTTAAGACACACTTACGCAACTGGGCTTTTATCTGAAGGTGCGGATTTGCGAGAAGTCCAAGAACTTCTAGGTCACTCAAACGTTTCTACGACACAGATTTACACACATGTTACAAACCGTCAGCTAAAGGATATACACAAGAGATACCATAAAGACATTATTGCTTCGGGAGATAATACCGCTAATGGTGAGGATGAAAGTGAGGATTCGGTGTCCTCTCTCGGGTAACTTATCTGCGTTAAGATTTTTTATATTGAGGAGTTATTGCTCTAGCCCCCCCCCCCCGCTATTATTTTGGTTTGTTTTTTAAATATTATAAGGTAAAATAACTCCAAATTTCCAAGAAATAATAAAAATAGATAGGAGAAAAAATGATTGATACAGATGAGTTCCCAATATCTTGTGTGAGAAATGGTGTACCGGCGGGCATTACCTTATATGGCTATGAACAATTGGGCCTAAACATTATCAGAATAATGTATCGGGATAACAACCCGCCTTTATTTTCAGGATTAGGGATAGGCTTACTAGAAGATGATTCTCTGTTTTTCCTGTTAAAATCAGGTATTGAATTATATCTGATTCTGAATGGTCCCAAGGATATTATTTCTTTAGACTATTTTTCTGTGTTCGAAATTAAGAAGGAGGACGAGAATAATATTACTATCAAATATTAAATATTCCTAGATGAGGAGGATACAAAGTTAAAAGTACCCTCCTCTCTACACTCTTTAAAAAATCTTTCATCTACTTATTTCTAATGATTTTATAGGCTCAAAACTTTTTCTATGAATTTCACACGGTCCAAATTCTTTTAGAGCTTTTAAATGGATGGCAGTTCCGTATCCTTTATTTTTGTCAAATCCATAATTAGGATACTTTTCATGCATTTTTATCATAATGCTATCTCTAAAAACCTTTGCTACTATACTCGCTGAAGCTATGGATATGCTTTTATTGTCTCCATTTACAATATTTTTCTGATTCTGTTTTGTTATTTTGACAACCTCAAACGTATCTGTGAGTACATATTGTGGTTTTACTTTGAGCCTTTGGATTGCCTGGAAAAAGGCCATCTGCGTTAATTTAGAAATTCCTAATTTGTCTACCTCCTCTGGTCCGAAAACCTCTATAGAGTAACTAATAGCCTCCTTTTTAATGAATTCAGATAGAATCTCTCTCGTTTTCGGGCTAAGTTTCTTAGAATCTTTGATTTTTCCATATAAGGAAGTTTCTTTTTTTTCAGTATGCCTTAATAGAACGTCGTTATTTCTTGAGGTCTCTCTTGTGGTTACTTCTGTGTTCAATTCTTCATTTTTTCCTGTATTTTCCATAAAATATTTATAAGACACTACTCTACCCCAGCTTTCTTCTACATCCCTTTGAAAATCCTTTGAGAATATTTTTTCTAAATTTAAAATAACTGAAGAAACAACAAACGGTCCCGCAAGAGGCCCTCTGCCTACTTCATCAACTCCTGCAATTAGTTTTACGCCTTGGTTGTAAAGTTTTCTTTCATATTGAGTAATTTCTTGAAAAGTCATTGGATATTAAAATTACTTGTATTTGACAGTATTGCTTACCTTGAGATTATTCTTCCTGAACCATTTCCTGCTCTTCTTGTCCC
>JAKLGS010000035.1 GCA_022710505.1 Patescibacteria group bacterium | reverse complement strand
GGAGAGAGATAAAGTTGATCTGTTCTATCTAAACCCTTACATTTATGCCGGGCTTTTCTTATCTTTGTTGAGCTCTATTGTGGTGTTTTATCTATGGAGGGGTAGCGCAGAAACTATTGTCCCTTCAAGTACTTAACCTTTAATTCCTTAGTCGATTTATTTCCTGCAATGTCGACTACTTCGATTTTAATTTCTACATCTCCTTCGGATGCGGACATAAAGTAACTGAAGGATAGGTCTGACTTTTGAATTGCAGTTTTTTCGTTTATTGTAATTGTAGCTTTTTCGTCAATTTTTCCTTCTATCTCTATTCTCTTGTCTAAGTTTTTAACTGTATCCCCGTCCTTTGGTTTTTCTATTGTTATTTTTGGAGCGTCCTTATCATAGTTAATAATTAAAAACTCTGAACTTTCGCTTTCATTTCCTTTATCATCGTAAGATTTAGCAAAGATTGTGTTTGTTCCAACATTTAAGTTTATATCGCTGAAGGTAAATATTCCGTCATTCCCGGCCGTTGTGGAACCTTTTTCAGGACCGTTGACAAATATTTTTATGAAAGATCCCGGCAATGCTCTGCCGGTAAGAGTTACTGACTCTTTATTTATAGCTTTAGGTGCATCTATGAATACCGGGGGTATTGGTTTAGGAGTTGGGACATACCCTGGATCATTTCTATATTTTGAAAAGTATCCAAATAAAGAACCTACCTGTGGTGCAAATAAAAAAAGACTTAAGATTCCTATAATAACGATACTCCATATTCCCAACATCCTTTTTCTAAGTCTGTCTCTTAGTTCTTTTTCTGATATTCTTTTCTGCTGAATCCCTGAACTTGCTGCTGTCATAAAAATATAATATCACAATAATGTGATTGTGATTTTTTAAATAATTTCCTTTTTAATAAATTCTGTTAAGTCTTTTTTAAGATCATCTCTTTTCATCGCAAATTTAAGTGTAGTCTGAATGAATCTTAAAGGATCCCCGGTAGTTAACCACTCCCCGTCGATTGGTTGGGCAATAACTTTGTCTCCTCTTTGAGCAATATTGTTTATAATATCTGTAAGCCACAGTTCGTTTCCTTTCCCAAGCTGTCTTTTTTCTGCTTCTATTACAACATCGTATGAAAGCACAAATCTTCCAAATTGTGCCATTCGTGATGGTGCTTTTTCCATAGCTGGTTTTTCAACAATACTTTCTATTTCGTATTTATAAGGAACATTGGTTTTATAAGTTACAACTCCGTATTTTGAGACTTCCCATAACGGTACCTCTTGAACTGCCAATATAGCTTTGGGATTTTGTTCTTTGTAAACGTCTATAAGTTGCTGGGTAACAGGTTTATCTGCCAAAGTCATATCATCTCCGAACATGTATACAAAACTTTCGTCCTTGTCTAGAAATTTCTTGCCTGCGAGGATTGGGGAGCCATTTCCGTAGGGAAGTGATTTATCTTGTGGTTTAAACCTAATTTTTGCCATTTTTGAAATGCTTTTTATTGTTTCTGCCAGTTCTTTTTTACCTGTGTTTTTTAGGGTATCTTCAAGTTTTCTATTTCTTGAAAAGTAGTCATTGAAAGTTTTGAAACCTGGTCGGGTGATTATTATGATTTCTTTAATTCCGGAATCGACAAGTTCTTTAACTAAGTAATGGATAATGGGAGCATCTATGATTGGCAGCATTTCTTTAGGAACACTTTTTGTGGCTGGGAGAAATCTAGTACCTAGACCTGCTGCTGCGATTATAGCTTTTTTAATTTTCATAGGATTATTTTATCAGATTTATGAGTTTGGGTAATTGGGGATAAATGGAAAAGGTTAGAAATTGTGGGGGTAGTTTTGGTTATTATCTACCCCCATTATAAATAAAGAGTGTTGTCTGTTTCTATTCCTTACTACTTGATATAAAACACAAATGCTACAAATAAGATATAAGCTAAAGCCCCTAACCCGAAAATCACCATCAACAGTTTCACTCTTTTTCTGAGTTTAGGATCATTCGAAGTACCCATCTCTTCTATTTTACCAGTGTCGCAAACATCTCTACTCATCGTCTCTCCTTTATATTGTGGGGTTTTCATCAATTATACCAAAAATTAAAGGCAACCAGAATTTTGAAATCAAAGATTTCTCTGATTGCCTTTGGTTTTTCATTTCTTATCTCCTTCTTGTTGCCATAGGTTTCGGACCATTTGATTTTTTTGTTCTAGTTCCTGAAAATAAAGTCAGGATAATAATTAGAACAAAAAAACTGACTATAAAAGCAAACGCAAATACGTTTGCGTTGGGGTCCATCTCACCAGCGCTCTCGAATGCCTTGAATGCCTTGATAATTATCAAAACTAAAACCGTAATTAGACCTACTTTGAAGATTTTCATCTGTACTCCTTTTTCTACTTTAGGTTTATAGCATTATAACCCATAGTACATGATTTGTCCAGTCTGAGTTTCTTCAAATCACTAAAAATCAGGTGAGAATATTATAGTAAAGGAGTTGAAAATTAAAAAAGAAATTCGGGGGTCTGCTACTTTGCTTCTAAAACAGATATTCTTTTCTCGTGATTATCTATTTTATCTTTGTTCATCTTATACATATCTCCATAGAATCCCACTGTATTTTCTAAAGAAATTAGTGACGCTGTGTGGTTGTCCAGTTTTGAGTATACCTCATTAAAATTTTCATTGGTTTCCTTTCTAAAATCTCTAAATTCTTTTTGGAGGGAAATTATCAAACCTGATAAATTTTCATTAGGCATGTTTGGATATTAGTTTATTTATTTTAGGAAAACAAGATGGTATTTCTATTGATAATAGAGGAAATGTGTTGGAGCCGAAGGTGGGAATCGAACCCACAACCTAGTGTTTACGATACACTTGCTCTACCATTGAGCCACTTCGGCAAAAAAATACTAGCTTTAGCGTCCGATACACTTGATCTACCATTGAGCTACTCTGGCTTATAAAAATAACCTTAGTCCAATTAATTTTACTTTGGTTACCACAATTATTCTAAATATATTAGTAAGCTCAATCGCAAGGTTCTCGAGCGAAGCGAGAGGTTCTTCCCATTGAGCTACTCTGGCATATAAAAATAAATTTTGTACATTAAACCCTAATCTACCCCTACTTCAATACTCAACTTCGTAATTATTACGTATTTTACTATATTCGCAAAACTTACACGAAGGGTTCATTTCAGGGACGGGACCTTCCAGCAAATCATCAACTTCTTTTATAAAATTATAAAAAGCTTTTTCATCTGTAGGAATCTCCATCCACTTAGGAGGAAAATTAACTTTAGAAGTTTCATCAATAAAATCAACATATTCAGGATAAAAAATAAGTAGCCCCATTTTTGTAATCTTTATAGGTGTGCTCGAAACAGGATTTTCAAGTGCAAATTTATATGAAAAAAGCTGGGTCTTGTATTTTTCAATTTTCTCTTCTGACGGTAGTGATATTTTAAGATCGACTACAGTGTAAGTACCATCAGGATTTTTGCCTAAAAGGTCGTATTTTCCTTTAATATAACAAGATGTGTTTGGAATAGTTTTTGATTCCACAAATACTTCCTGATTAACCACAGTGCAGTCAGGTAAATCCTGCGAAAGTGTTATTAAATTTTTTCCTATTAATTTTGTTTGAACCATTGAATTTAGAGTTGTAAAAACGCCGGGGAATGGGGTAGAAGGTCTCGGGATATTTTCTTTTACTTTTAAGTAAAAACAGCGTTTACATTCCTCGTATAAATACGCAAAATCCGAAGGTGATAATTTATAAGTCATGTCTTATTTTAACATTGAAGTTTGTAAATATCTTATTTTAACATTGAAATATGAAAATATTCTTCAGTTTTCGGAAAAAGTTTAATTAATGTAAAATATAAATATGAATAAAACATTACCCAAACTAAATTACAATTACGATTCTCTAGAGCCTTTTATAGATGCTAAAACTGTTGAGATACATTACTCAAAACATCACCAAAATTATTTAAATAAACTTGTAGAAGCTTTGGATAAACACCCCGAACTCAGCGAAGTTCCCCTTGAGAATATATTAAGTGATTTGGACATTGTTCCAGAAGATATCAGAACGGCCGTAAAAAACAACGGAGGTGGTCATTTTAACCATTCTTTTTACTGGTCTATTATGAATCCTAATACAAAAAAAATACCTTCGGATGAGTTTTTAAGTAAAATAGGTGATTTTGAGAAATTTAAAAAAGATTTTACGGATAAAGCATTGGGTTTGTTCGGGAGCGGTTGGGTTTGGTTGGTTTTAAATGAACACGGGGATTTAGAAATATTGCAGACTAGCAATCAAGATTGTCCTTTAAGTATGGGAAAAAAGCCACTTTTACCAATTGATCTTTGGGAACATGCTTATTATTTGAAATATCAAAACAGAAGATCGGAGTATATTGAAGCTTGGTGGAATTTGGTTGATTGGGAAGTTGTAGAAAAAATATTTGAAAAATATAATTCAAGGTAAGGCTACTGTAGTTGAAATTTAAAGCCAGGTTCCGGTAGCGTTATCTCCGATTTTTACAACAGTTTTTTCTGGACCCATTAGGTAAACCTCGTTATTGTAAATAGTGCCACCCTTGTACACATTTATCAATTCCCATCCCGTGGCCATGTCCTTGTTAGTTGTGTAAATCCTTTTCACTTTTACTGTGTAGGGTACTAAGGCCTTTAATCTATCTGTTTCAATCTTAATTTCATTTTCGTACTCTGGGTAAGGAATCCCAAGTTTGGTCAGTAGGTTGAATTTTTCATAAGTAGTTTTTATTTTTGATCCTTGAGAAAAATCAGTCCAATCTTCAGGTTTATCGACATAGGTTTTTAGTACCACTAAGTCATTACCCATCAATTTAATTGCTGAAAAGTCTGCTGTATTTGTTGGTAATATCAAGGTTTCTGATTGGCAAGTTTCGATATTAACTTTTCTTATTCCCCGGGCATTTATTACCTGTCCTCCTCTTGGGGTGAAATTGTTTGAAAAAAGAGGATTTAGAAATTCAGTATTGCTGATCCACAAAATACTTCCAGAAAAAGTACAGCCTGTGTTTTTTCCTGTTTCTACAGAATAAACATCATTGGATCCTGTGGTACTAGTTCCTCTCTCAACAATTACATATCTTCCGTCGGGAGACCACGAAATATTTCGTTGTGCAGCCTTACCGGCGACAATTTTAGATTCTTGCTGTGTTTTAAGATTATAAATATGTATATCACCGTCCGATTTCGCTTTGTCAGTAATAAACGGGTAGGTTTTTAAATACGCAATATAATTTTTATCTTTTGAGGAAGCGTAAGAACTCACTCCATCAATAAGAAGTTTTTTATCTTTATCTATAGGACTAATTACGTAAAGCTGGTTATTCTCTGTAAGCATAAGAATTTTTGACTCCACTATCTCTCTAGGAACTTGCTCCTTATCTCCATCTCCGTCAATATCGATACTAGAGAAAGGTTCCGTATTTTTATTATTAGTCCCAGATTCTTCTTTTATTAAATAAGTAGATTCTTCAGTTGATTTTGGTCTATTCTTATATTGAAAATAAATAATAAGAGCAATTAGCGCAATTACGCCCAATAACGCTAATAAAATATTTTTATTAGAAAACTTTTTTGAAGAATTATTGGATAAGGATTTCTCAACACTCATATTAGAAGTATAGAATAAATAATTTTTAAAATAAAGTACGGGTACTAAGATTGTGAAATTATGAAGCGATAGTCGGATCTGTAAATGATTGTTTATTTCTGTGCCTCTAGGATTTTATGTTGAATTTTAGCAAGATCCTCATCTTTCATTTGTGGTCCCTCTATAGTTGTTAAATAACCAAGATATTTCGGATAGAATTTTCGGGTTTTACTCCAAACATTTGTTTGTGAGGCTAGCTCACCATGTAGAGGATATAATTTAGTGTGAACATAGGCAACGCCTGTTCCTTCAAATACCATTGCTACCCTGGGTGAATCGAAAGCCTTTTCAAGTATTTTTGCTACTGTTTTACTTGCTTCAAGTAAATCTTTGTAGTCTTCATCACTTAAAGAAAAAACATAATCTCCTTTGTTTTCTTTTGGTATAACAACCGTAACCCCTGGTGTATTAGGAAAAGGAGTTAAAAATGCCATGTGTTTGCCGTCTTCCCATACTTTCCAACAAGGTGTTTCGCCTTTGACTATTTTATCAAAAATTGTGTCAGACATATTAGTTCCATTGTATCATCTGGAGTACCAATCGAGTCTGGAAACCCCAAGTAAAGTATACTCTCAAGGCTAGAAATAAGCATAGCTTGCATCTTCATTACACTCAGAAGTGAGACAAATGAGACAGTATAAAAAGAGTATATATATATTGTTTGCTTCTCTTAATCACCTATAGTATAATGAGAGTATCTTACTAGACTACCAAATAAGGTAGAGAAAGGATTAACTGTCATGAGTACAAATGACACTCGGTTGGCGCTCTCTGAAGTTCAGGGACCGCTCATCGACCTTCTTGAGAAGGTTGGTGGACGGGATGGCGAAATGTGGTTGCGAGGACTAAATAAGTTCCTACGCAAAGAGAATCCTTGGGAAAAGCCGGAAACTTTCAAGATCATTGAAATCGGCACTTACAAGGATGTTGAGTCACTGCGCAAAGCTCTGGAAGAGTCTGGGGTACAGATTGGAAATTGGGCCAGTGATATTCTCAACAAGACGAAGTTGAGTAAATCCAAACAGTCCTTGGATCTAGTGGTTCGGTCAGTCAAGGAACTGGGATTTCCGAATGGAGCTAAGCTTGAAGACATTTACAAAGCCGCCAAAAATCAAGGCTTGGATCTATGTCCCGATGAAGTTGGCCCTCAACTGCGGTTACAGTATTCTAATCAACCTAATGGCGAATGGCTTGTAATTGCCATGGAACCTATAAAAAATTCCATGGGTGATCTGGACCTGTTCTTCGTCAGGTGCCACCGCGGTGCTCGTTGGCTTGACGCGCAATTTAGTGAGCCTGACGACTTCTGGTATGCTGGTAACCGATTCGTGTTTGTTCGTTGCAAGTAGGCTCTTTGAACTTTGGTCCTTGGATTTTGAACTTAGATCCTTTGACCTTTGTACCTTGAGCTAGTTTTATCTAACTCTGTGTTCTTGGGTTTTCTATACCAAAGCACGGAGTTTTTTTGTTAAAAAAACCAAATTATTATGATATTTAAGGAAAGAGAACTCGGATCACATGGAAATTTAGACTTCTTGGTAGGGAGACGGGTCTATCGGAACTTCAAA
>JAKLGS010000034.1 GCA_022710505.1 Patescibacteria group bacterium | reverse complement strand
ATGAGTGAGGAGTTTGAAAATCACTTTTAAAAACTCTCTTAGGAGCTGGAGAAAAATTGAATTTCGGGTTATTGTCTCTCAGGCGAATGAAAGATTGCTCGGTAAGACGGGCATTATTTTCAATTCGTTCATGACACTTAACACAGGCACATAAAATTTCCTGTAAATCTCCTAACTTATCAGGATAAGATAAATAATATCTTCGTTTGTGGCGATGGGCAAACCCCAGAAAACTCGTACCTAGACAACCATCAAACTGTAATTCGCATCTGGTCAGGCCCAAACTCTGAAATTGTTTCAGTAGTTTTGGTCTTATCTCGTCCCATTTTGGCATTTTTGAGTTTAAGTTTTAACTTAGAAATTTTTTCCCTAAGTTTATCGTTATTTTTACGAGATACTTTTAAGTCTTCAATTCGCATTTTATCTAAAACCCGAATCGAGAATCTCATCAATGACATAATGCCAACTTTATCTAATGGGATAAAAATTTCTTGTTCTTTATCCACGACACAAAGGACATGGTCGTTATAGTCCCAGATGTATTTTTTTAGTTCTCTCTTCACAGTATGCCTTTTAATCCGTAATTTTCCTTTATAAGGTCAATTACGAGGTCAGCTTCTTGCTTAGTGAACACTCTCCATCGACCAACTGTTTTTTGGGATAGGAATACCCCTTTCTTTTCTAATCTAAGAAATGTTGGTCTAGAGATGGGGATACCGTCATCTTTCAATCGTTGAAGGATTTGCCCCGTAGTTATGTATGGTAATTTTCTCATTTACTTTTTAACATTTAACTTTGGAATTTTCTTGGCAGTTGTCTGCAAGTCTTCCATTTGTCTAGTAATTTGGTCCATCCATTTTATCTGTTTCTTGATTTCGTTGATTGAGCCGAGATTCCAGCCAATGAAGAAAATAGAAATCGCTATTAAAATGTGGAAGAATATTTGTAAATAAATCATAATTTTGCCTCGTTTATTTTTTTAATTATTAATTGTTTTTCTTTATCAACCATAACGGAGGCCTCTGCTTCTTTTCTAAGAGCGTCTGCTTCGACTTTTGTCTTTAGATTTTTCATCTTGGCATAGAACATTTTTCCAGTCGGACTAAGAGTCCATCCACTTGAAGGAGCCTGAGCATTCCAAGTTTTAGCAGGAGCAGGAGTATTGTAATTATTTGTAGGAGTAATAGTTTTAATTTTGCCTTCTTGTGACCATTCGGCAATTAAATTAGCAATCCAGTCCGCAGGCATCATTGATTGCATAGCATTACGTTGAGCCTTGGAAACACCTTGTTCATACCAAAAAGGATTGTCTTTAACTCCACCAGTTTTACAGAACATCTTTGTCCATTGTCTCTTGACTCCCCAAATGCCTCCACCGTTGATAGTATCAACACAGCGGGCTTTGACTAACATATACTCAGGATTGGCTAAATCAGGCTCGATAGTGAGGTCTTCTATTTTAAGGTCGGCCATTTTCTTTCGTCTAAACCAATAGGCGGCATTTTTTGTGCCTACCCAAGAAAGACCTGTAACTTGTTTGCTTCCATCATTGTAAGAGTAAATCCAATCATCGGCAACAGCGGCACCTTTGCCTTGAACTTCAGATAAAATCTGAGCATCATCAGCCGCATCCATAATTTCAAATGGTTGAGTTCCCTCGTCAGTGATTTTAGGAACAATTTCAGTAACTTCTACCTGTTTTGATTTATCACCAACACTCTTTTGAGCTTCGGTTATTTTTACTACGCCACTTTTGGCGGCTTGATTTTCTTTGACTACTTGTTCGAATTTTTCAACTATTTTTTTGACATCTGTGTCCATATTTGATTAAATGTTATAACTAAGATAGTGTATCATACTATTAAATACTTGTCAACTTGGAATATAGGTTAGATACTTTATCTGCCCATAAAGGGTCTTCGGCATATCTAGAAGCGAGTTTAGGAATGTTAATTTCAGTCCCCATTAGCTTAACAACGGTAGAACAGGCTTTTGAAATAGATTTGTCCCATGATTCAAACTTTATCAGTTTGCCTTTATAGGATAAACCAAAAGCATTGTGATATTGCTCATTAAACTCATCAGAGTAAGCCTTGGCCATATTGGATTCATTGATTGAAATCGCCAATAAGAGTAAAGGGTCTACTCCGCATGCGAGAAAACTCTCTTCGTAGCCAGCCATAGGCGAACTACGAAGATGTTTCTCTAAAACCGCTTTTTTATTTCCAGTTACCTTGAGCGGGGGCAGGGTCTGGTTTATTCTTTTTTTTCAGCAGATTCGGTAGCTACTGGCTGAATCTTTTGACGGTTCATTATCTCTTGGTCAGCTCTCTTGTGTTCGGCTTCATATTCTGAACGAACGACATTAATTAATTCAGGGTGTTTAAGGGCGAATATCGCCACAGATGCTTTGCCTGAAATAAAAGACAAGACTGCAAAAGTAATAATAGCCGCTAAAAAGAAGAAGGTAATAGCAACACCTATTTTGTTTGGTTCTTTTCTAATAAATGGTTCCATGCTCACCACCTCCAAAATAAAAATCTATGGGTTTTGCAACATGGTTTTTCAAGAGTTGGTTTCTCTCTTAGCCATTTGCGTTTATAGTCAGCAAAGCTAGTGCTGTGCGCTATGTGAAAAATAGTGGTGGCACTCTTGTGAAGTTTGCTCGCCACATAATTTATAGAGTGCTTTTTGAGCAATTCTTTGATTTCTCGAAAAGACTTAGCAGTCAATCTTTTCCATTTTCTTTTGGTCATATTTTTATCTGAATTTATAACGAGTAAATAATCCAAGGAATAGCGATTGCTAATCCTAAGAGAACACCACGAATGAAAAACTTTTTGTTTATTTTCATAATTTTTTAAACTTATAACGAGAACCAAGGATAGTAAGATTCGTACTTGGTCGCTTCCTCAATAACTAATATAGGAAGTTTATTTTTAACTCTTTGCCAGTTCAAAACTATCCTAAAGATACGCCCATTCCCATCCACAAAACCGTGGCAACGCTCAAACTTTATATGGTCTTCTTTAATTTGGTCTTCAGTCTTGGACAAATTAGCCATAAAACACAACGTTTCCATTTGTGAAGGAACAAAAACCCAAGGCATTGCTTCCCTACCTCCAATCCATACCGCACACTTTCTAAAATGTCCAGCCTCTTCAGGAGGAAGATGATATTTCATTAAGATTCCATGAGCATGTTGAATATTCTCAGGTGTCAAAGTATCTTGTTTTATCAGATAATTCCATGCTTTCTTTGCTTGCCTAAAAGACCTATCGTCTCGAACATCCTCTATGGCATTTGATTCGTATAGGAATAAATCTAAGTCTTTAATCTTCATATTGTTCCTCCACTGAAAAACTATCAGCATTAGCAATTTCTAGCACAGTACGACATCTGGGACAGAATTTAAAGACCTCATCGTACGAAGTCCTTCCTATATGAACCCGACGACCACAAAAGGAACAGAACAAACGATTTTCGGTATTAGAATTAGCCTCTCCTAAATCCTGCCATCCATCAGGAATTTTTTTAAAAAGAAAAGTTGTGTATGGTAATGCCATTCCTATTTTTGGTGTTATCATTTGAATCCTAGTAAACGAATAAGCGACCACATGACGCAAGCAAAAGATAAGAGAAATCCTGTTCCGATAGCAAAACACTCAAGAGTTTCTCTCCAAAACTTTTTTGTACAAAACTTGTGATTACCTAATGAAATCATCATAGAGAAGAATAATATCATCGGTAAAAATCCTAGTAAGTAAATCATTTTTTCTCCTCTGGAATAAATGTATAAGTGGCGTTGTGTTTACCATCATCTATCCAGTGGAAGTAATCATATTTAGGCTTGATGATATTTGACATCTTAAGATTTTTAATCTGAAGCCTCATTCCTAAGAACATTTTAAAATCTTGTATGAGTAATTCTAAATTATCCTCAGTGACTACATCTAAAAAGTCTTTGACGGTATTAAGTTTGTATTCTTTGTCTTTCATAAAATTTCCTCCAAGTAATTTTTAAGTTTTTTAGCATCTTCTTTTGTTAAAGCAATCTCTGAGATATATCTCTTGGACTTGAAAAGGCTTTTAAGTCGTTTCCAAAATCCTCTTGGTTCTTCTATGAAAGAAACCCAGAAAGTTGCTTCGTTATCGAAGTAGTCAAATTCCATAAACCCATAATGACCACAGTCGCATTTAAAAATTATTTGTTTGTCTTTCATATTTTATGCATAAATTTTAACGATAGTAAAAACTGCTTACCAGAACCAAAATCTGCGACTTTGCCACTATCTTCCCAAGTTTTTAAATCAGAACTCCAATTAAAACCACCCTTTTCTTTTATTAGAACTTTCTTGCACCCCTTAGATTTGATATTTAAGAATGCCTCATAAGAAATACCGTAACCATCTACTATTCTAAAGAAATGTTTAGCGGGAATTACTTTCTTATAAAATATCTTTTTATCAGGGTCATATTCCCCAGCGGTAATTAGTCTGCCTTTACGCATATCTCTTGATAGTATTTTCATTTTTTATCCTCCAATAATTTTAATGCTCTATCGATAAATTCTGTTGCTTTTTTATTAGAAATATTGCCATTAAATGCCATTTGCTCTATGGTATCTATAAAATGGTTAAAATCTATCTCAGGTCGGGATGGGATGGCGGGAAGTCTTTCTTGAACACCCCCTTTTGTAGATGCCACTGACTTATTCTTTGTATTCGTCAAATTCCCACTATCTTTTCCCGTAATAAGTTGAAGTTCGTCGTTATTATATAAACCAAAATAGTCACCAAAACAAACTTTCCAAGCATAGGGGTTACTAGATTTTGTTATTATTCCAACTGCCTTATAGAAAGTATCATCTTTAAAAATAACTCTCACTAAATCGCCTATTTTTAGTCTTCCAGGTTCTGCGCATCTCATTCCAAGCATACCGTCATTTATTGGTTTTTTCATAATAGTTTTAATTTTTTAGGCTTGAACCTCTGATAATCTTTTCTAATAATAGAATAGTGAATATTACATTTCTTTCCAGCAATACAGTAGGCGGTCATCAGGGGTTTACCTTTTTCAATTAACCATTTAGCCATTTGAGTGGCTCGGTTAAGTTCCCATTGACTAAAACCCTCGTAGCGACCTTCAAATGCTTTAATCATACCTCTACTACCTCCACTTTCTTTTTACTTTTAATAGCCTTGTCTATCTTTCCGAATATTTGTTCTCCAACTTTCAAAGCGTTTTTTCCTGATTCAGAATTTATTTCACCGCTCTCCATTTCTTTTATTAACTTATCAAATTTCTCTCGTGGAGTATCAGTTTTAAGTTTAGATAATTTGCTCAAAAAAGTTTTAGATTTTTCTGGAATAGAAAATTCTATATAAGCATAGGTACAATCAAAGTCGTCATCATAATCTCGAATATAATTTGGATGAGTCGCCAATTTGTCAATAATAGGCTGATATTGTTCACGATTTCCACCACCGTTTCGGGTATAAAGAATGATTTTGCCGTCATGGAGATAAATATCTCTGAATCGTCCTGACTCATATTTTCCATCAGGTTGGTCTATCCCCAAAATTTGAAGTAAAACTGGGGCATAAGCATTGGTTCCGAATAAAGCGTTATATAAGCTCATTTACTTGATAATAAATAACTCCGACCATCATCTGGACTAATCCATTTGGGTCTTTATTTATAAGCCTGACTAATCCACTAGCCAATACAAATCCAAGTATGAAGTAAGTAAGAGTGGAACGTTTTTTGCCATTGGCTTTAAGATTTAATAATCTCCAAAGAATTTGATTAACCTCGACTTTTGTTTGAGCAACATTAATCTCGTGAGAGCCCAAATCAGTATCGTCAGTCGGTCTAAATTTATTGAGTTTATTCTTTACCCAGTGAATTATGTCTATATCGTAAAGCGTTTGTTCTGAGTCCTTTCGTGAGGTCACAATCGCACCGAAGTAATTAGGGAATTTGTATATTTTCTGAACCTGTCCTTTCTTATTTAGTTTCTGTATTTTAATATATTTATTTAGCATGAATATATTATATCATCCCATTACATAGTTGTCAAGGGTTTAGTCCCAAAGCGCGTTTATCCACTTACAAAAAAGTTTCATCGCTTTATTCTGTTTCTTCTCAAGTTTACGAAGTTTAATTTGAATTTGCTTTGGAGTATCATTTTCACCAATAAAATCCATATTGCCTATTTGGACTCCAGCATCAAATCCATTTATCATCTTTGTAAGAATACCTTTCCATTTTCTCATTGTCATACCATTGAAACCAGGATAACTATGAGTGTCTCTTTTAAGTTGTCTTAGCATTTTAGAGAAGGTCTCAAAAAAGAAAATATCCATGCTCCATACGTCCCTATCACAATACCCGCGGGTAATCTTCTGATAAGCAAATTTAATTTCTCTACGCCAGTCATCTAGTCTTTCAAAAATGTTCATAATATCTCCTTTTCGATAACACGGCTAACTCTATAATGGACTTTGGAAATATATTTCTTAGCTTTAGCAATAGCGGACTTCTCAGTTTCGGCTAAAACTTCCAACTCACAGTAATCCTCAAACTGATTGGTAACAGAATTTACCGAATTATAAGCCTGAACAAAGAAAATAGTTATATGTTTCATAGTTGATTATAGCACCAATATAAAATTAGCCCTTGACGATAGGGGACCGTAAGGGCTAAAGTGTATTTATGAGGATACAACAATACTGTAACACAATTGTCCACGCCTCGCAACAACTGCGAGGTTTTTTATCCTCCTCCTTTTTCGCTATTAAGCCAATAATAGTTAATCAAGACGGAGGTAAACTAACCTTCCAATGATTAAAAAAGCAATCTATCTTCTATGCGATAGGGGGAGTGTAAGAACTCGGCAAGATGCTTGACGGACAGGCGTGTCCGCTCATAACCGACTTGTCCCGCAAGGGAGGGAAGCTACACACTAACGGCTGGCGACACAAAGTCCCGTCAGCGACCAACTTGGGTTAAAAGTAGTAAGGGAAGCAACTGGTGAAAGTCCAGTTAAGCCACCAAAAATTATAGCCAGTAGCATAGACGAAATGATGAACATAAATATTTTTTGTATCTTTTATTAGATAGGGGAAAACACGCCTTCTAAGACAAAAAATACATACGGGACACTTTTTGGAGAGTCTGGGCAAGACGAAGAGCAAAGACTAGTAGAATAGAAAGCCGTTGATAAGTCGGAGACTAATAAATTCCCCTAGGTTTTTCTTTCTTATAAGTGGATTTAAAAGCCAATTGGAAGATTGGGTGACTAGATGGAGTGTAATCCAACCATAACTTGTAAGACAGGGATAACTCTCTTAAGTTCGGACTCTTTCATCATACTAACGTGACCATACTTTGTATTCTTTTTGAGCCAACGATACATTTTTCCTC